>NZ_QPFW01000231.1:0-58339 GCF_008122455.1 Enterobacter sp. C6 | reverse complement strand
GGGGATTCGAACCCCCGATACGTTGCCGTATACACACTTTCCAGGCGTGCTCCTTCAGCCACTCGGACACCTCACCATATTGTCATCCCGTTGTTGCCGGGACGGGCGCTAATGTAAGGAAAAGCCGAACTGGCGTCAACCCACTTTTTCAGTAATTTAGCGTATTTAGACAAACTTCAGGCAACTTGATTCCTAAATGTGCACAAAGCGCCTCTTTTATCAGCAACGCGGTTTCCTGATAAATTTGTTATGCTGGCAATCCACTTGAAAATGAAAACAAAACAGCGCAATAAAAGGCAGGAATAACTATGGATATACTCTTCTATCACCCCACGTTTGATACGGCATACTGGATCAAGGCGATTACGGCGGCGTTACCCGGCGCACGCGTTCGCGAGTGGAAGCGTGGCGATAATGAACATGCCGACTATGCGCTGGTCTGGCATCCACCGGTTGAGATGTTGCAGGGCCGCAAGCTGAAGGCGGTTTTCGCCCTGGGCGCGGGTGTTGATTCGATCCTCAGTAAACTGAAAGCGCATCCCGAAATGCTGCCTGAAAATATCCCGCTGTTCCGTCTCGAAGATACCGGAATGGGCCAGCAAATGCAGGAATATGCCGTCAGCCAGGTGCTGCACTGGTTCCGCCGCTTTGATGACTATCAGGCCTTTAAACAGCAGGCCCACTGGGAGCCGCTGCCTGAGTATCGTCGCGAAGACTTTACGATCGGCATCCTCGGTGCGGGCGTGCTGGGCTCAAAAGTGGCAGAAGCACTCGCTCCGTGGGGCTTCCCGCTGCGCTGCTGGAGCCGTAGTCGCAAGGACTATCCGGGCGTCGAGAGTTTTGCCGGAACGGATGAGCTTCCGGCCTTTCTGAACGGCACGCGCGTGCTGATCAATCTGCTGCCAAACACGGCGGAAACGGTAGGGATCATCAATGAAACCTTGCTCAATCAGCTCGTCGATCAGAGCTACCTGATGAACCTGGCGCGCGGAGTTCATGTTGTGGAAGGCGATCTGCTGAAGGCTCTGGACAACGGAAAGCTAAAAGGTGCCATGCTGGACGTCTATAGCCGTGAACCGCTGCCCGCTGAAAGCCCGCTGTGGAAGCACCCGCGCGTCGCGATGACGCCACATGTGGCTGCCGTGACGCGTCCGGCAGAAGCGGTGGCCTATATATCCCATACCATCAGCGAAATGGAAAAGGGCAACGCGGTCACCGGACAGGTCGACAGACAGCGCGGCTACTGAGAGAAACCCGGCGTTCGCCGGGTTTTTGCTAATATTCGCCGCTGATAACTGCTATCCTTTGGAAAAACCGCAGAGGAGAAAGAGATGTATCCCGTTGACCTGCATATGCACACCGTCGCCAGCACCCACGCGTACAGCAACCTCCATGATTATATCGCTCAGGCGAAGCTTAAAGGTATTAAGCTGTTCGCGATCACCGATCATGGTCCGGACATGGCGGATGCGCCGCACTACTGGCATTTTGTGAATATGCGGATCTGGCCACGTCTGGTGGACGGCATTGGGATACTGCGCGGCATTGAGGCGAATATCAAAAATATCGACGGTGAGATCGACTGCACCGGCCCGATGCTGACGTCTCTGGACCTTATTCTCGCCGGTTTCCATGAGCCGGTTTTCCCGCCTCAGGATAAAGAGACCAACACCGCGGCGATGATTGCCACTATCGCCAGCGGCAATGTGCACATTATCAGCCACCCCGGTAACCCGAAGTACCCGATTGATATTCAGGCTGTCGCGCAGGCGGCAGCAAAACACCGCGTGGCGCTGGAGATTAATAACTCCTCCTTTGTTCACTCGCGTAAGGGCAGCGAAGACAACTGTCGCGCCGTGGCGGCCGCCGTGCGTGATGCGGGTGGCATGGTGGCGTTGGGCTCAGACTCTCATACCGCGTTTACGCTGGGTGATTTCAGCGAGTGCCTGAAAGTGCTGAATGATGTTAACTTCCCGGAAGCGCAAATCCTGAACGTGACCCCACGCCGCATGCTCGATTTCCTCGAGTCGCGCGGAATGGAACCGATTGCCGAATTTGCCGATCTTTAATTGTGTAATGGAATCATAAAAATGAACGAGTTTTCCATCCTCTGCCGCGTGCTGGGTACGCTCTATTATCGCCAGCCGCAAGACCCGCTGCTGGTGCCACTTTTTACGTTAATTCGTGAAGGTAAACTGGCGCAGAACTGGCCGCTGGAACAGGATGATTTACTGGAACGTCTGCAAAAAAGCTGCGACATGCAGCAGATTGCGACCGACTACAATGCGCTGTTTGTCGGCGATGAGTGCCGCGTTTCGCCATACCGTTCTGCCTGGCAGGAAGGGGCGACGGAAGCGGAAGTCCGTGCTTTCCTCTCCACCCGCGGTATGCCGCTGAGCGATACGCCAGCCGATCATATCGGTACGCTGCTGCTGGCAGCGTCCTGGATCGAAGATAACGCCGGTGATGATGAGAACGAAGCCATTGAAACCTTGTTCGAAACGTACTTGCTGCCGTGGGTCGGGACGTTCCTGGGTAAAGTTGAAGCGCATGCCACCTCGCCATTCTGGAGAACGCTGGCGCCGCTGACCCGCGACGCTATCGCGGCAATGTGGGATGAGCTGGAAGAAGAGAACGAGGAGTGATTTAAGTCACATAAATTCTGCAACTCATCAATTCATTTTGCATGTAATGTGCTGATGATCTCATTTCTATGGTGCGCTTCTGCTAAGATGCGCGCCATGAACATATTACTTTGTATCGCAATAACGACAGGTATTCTCTCCGGGCTCTGGGGATGGGTAGCCGTGTCTCTCGGATTGCTCAGCTGGGCCGGATTCCTCGGCTGTACCGCCTATTTCGCCTGTCCGCAGGGGGGAGTCAAAGGGCTCTTTATCTCAGGCTGCACGCTGATGAGCGGCGTTATCTGGGCGCTGGTGATCATGAAAGGCAGCGCGCTGGCGCCGCATCTGGAAATTCTGGGATACGTCATGACGGGCGTCGTCGCCTTTTTAATGTGCATCCAGGCTAAGCATCTGCTGCTTTCATTTGTGCCGGGAACCTTTATGGGGGCGTGCGCGACCTTTGCAGGGCAGGGTGACTGGAAGCTGGTGCTCCCTTCACTGGCGCTGGGGCTGCTGTTTGGCTATGCCATGAAAAACAGCGGCCTATGGCTGGCATCGCGGCGGGAAAAAGCGCAAAACATCACGGCAGTGAGTGAATAAAAAAAGGCGAGATAATCATCTCGCCTTTTTTATGCGCTTCCTGTCAGGATTCCGGAGGGACTGACATATCGCGGTATTTCACCAGTATCGGGTTCTGCACGTCTGCTTTGTTTTGCAGATCCCACAGCCCGCGGTCTATACCGTCGTTAATTAAGTAGATCACGCCGGTTTCAATGGCTGACATCAGACACATCATGACCGGCTCGTTAGAGGTGTAGCCGATTTCACCTTCCAGCAAACGCTGGTAATCGATGAAGCGGAATACCCCAGCCTGAACTTCATAAGACAGAATGGTTTTGCTGGTGTTCACCGAAGAGAGCACTTCGCCTGTACTGACGTTAACCACACGCAGGTTAACGGCGATCTGGTCAAGCTGGTACTGGGTATCCGCACCGATACCGAAGTACCGCGCGCCCGCACCACCCGATTTAACGTTACTTTCGTAGCCGATAATCGATCCTTCAATCATTACGTTCGCTGCAGCCAGAGATTGCAGAGGCGTCCGGTTATTGTCCGCAACGGTGCCATTTTCCTGGGCGGCACGAATGATTTTGCGTTCATTCAACAGGTTCTGAAGCCCCTGACGTTCCAGCGGAATAAACCAGTGCGAATCCTTGAGTGCCGTAACCAGCATCGCGGTGGCGCTCTGCGGCACTGCCGTGGAGAAGTTACTTGCCGGGTAAGGTTTGAATTGCCCGGTTTCATCCTGAATGTTGTACACGGAGACAAATATTTTTCCCGTTGGAGCAGGTAAATGCGTTAAATCACGATAACTCTGGGCCCGAGGCATTAATGTTGGTTTTGCAGCTTCTTTAGGTGGAGCAGTTAAACAACCGCTCAATAAGCACACTGCAACAAATATCAGGAAGCGCTGCATGATTGTTGTCCTTATTTCGTTGTTGTTCAGAAGTTAGTTGAATCGTTTTGTAGACCGGAAACCTGGATGGTGGAGATTTTTCCGGTTTTACGATCGGTCACGTTCAACTGCAGCTGTCCGTCCGTGTTGGCGATATCAACGATAAAGTCGTTGGTCACCATCCGCCCGGGTTTACCGGTATTAATGTTGGTCAGCAAACCACCTAAAATCTGCGACTGGATGGCCTGCGTGAAGTTATCCAGTGCGGACGGGGTATCAACGCTAAAATTCTTTAAACTGGGATCCTTATAGGAGTTTTGCGCCTGAGCTTCATTCAGCAGGAACGCGCCGTTGTTAGGGTTACCGCCAAAGTTAGGGTTACGGAACTGAAACGTCATGTTTCCGGCCCAGCTGATGGGTGTGATCAGCATTATCGAAACAACTGCATATGCAATACGCATGACAGCCTCCGCATATCGGTTCGCTAGAACTCGTCTTTTGCTAAATCGCTGGTGCTTAATAGGGCTTTATCTATTTGCAGGCGATTAATAGCGTCTTCTGATTGTGCCAGTGCTAAGACTACGTTTTTATCGAAGTCCATTTTGGTCGGGAATAAAAACGTTTGATAAATAACGGACTGATTAGCCGTTATTGTTATCCAACTTCCCCATCGTGCACTGGGCCGCTCGTTGATTGTTATATTACCCGTGTATGTACTTTCCCATTTGTCACTGAAGGCACGGTAAAAACTGTGCCCGACCGATGAGACAGTGTGGTCTGTTAACAATCCGGGAACTTCGACCTCGACGGCCTTCAGATTCCCAGCAGCGAGCAGGAAACCCGCTGCGGCGATCCAACTCAACGTGCGCTTCATGTGATTAACGCCTGAGGTTATCGTTTGCCCACGAAACCGCCTGAGTTCGGTTTTTCACAGCTATCTTCTTGAAAAGATTATAAAGGTGCGTCTTTACCGTATTTTCGCTGATAAATAACGAACGGGCGATTTCAATATTTGAAGCACCAATGCGTAACTTATTCAGGATCTCTTTCTCACGGTGCGTGAGCAGTGCTGACTCTGAGCTGTTATAGCGATAATTTCCGGAGTGCGTGATGAGATAGCTGGCAAGCTTTTGCGAAAAATAACACTCTCCGCGCAATATACCTTGCAGCCCCTCTACCACCCGGTCTTCTTCTTCCGTGACGTAGAACACGCCATTGATATGCGGCCAGCTTTCAATATCTCTGAAAGGATATTCATCAGGTGTATTCAGCAATAGCACGCGGATATTATTGTTTTTTCTGCTTAAAATATCCTGCCAGTAATGGATAAGCTTTTTATCAGCTTCCATCATATCGAAAAGAATGATGCTGCCAGGTGCAATATCATCAAAAGAACGTTGAATATTATGCAATTTCCCGCTCAGTGATAAAGATTGCTTTAAATGTTGTAATAATGCTGTCGCTTGCAAAGAAGGTTTTGTGATCAACAGTAATGTATGACCATGTAAACTATGGACTTCATTATACATGATGAAACCCCACTTTATTTTGGCACCTGGCAGCTGTCCTCCAGTTTAAAAGAGGACACCAGAAGTACTGACAGATGTTGCACTGCTGTGTGTAGAATCAGACCATAACCTCCACAGGGAGGTAAATATAAAACCAATTTCGTACATCTAATTTCAATCTAGCTTTTACGAAGTTTAAAGCAAGTGTTAAACATGTAACTGGATGTAAAATTCAATATTAATTTGTGAAATTTGGTTGTTTGGAATGGTGAGAATTGATGAGAAAGTTGTACACCTAAATAGAGATGCACAGATTTTAAAAATCATACAAATATTTTTAATAATATGATTATTAAGAATATTTGTTATTTTTGTAAAGAGCTAATTAAGTATGAGTTTCAGATGATTTCTAAGCCCAGGAATGAGCGACTGTCTGGCTTAAGAAAAGAGGCTCTGTGTCACGCACTGAGAAAAATGTTTCCTGCCGTTACGTTTAAACAACCCGGGAGGAAGCGTGGACAGCCTTTGTCTCGTTGTACAACCCTTTCACAACACACCTTTATTAAAAAATATAAGCAGGCCTGATTAAAGTGATTTTTACTGTAAATTACGACTTTGTGGTGACCCGAAAAATAAAAATAAGCCGCGCGGGTGAGATATTTAAAATGTTTCAGCGGACATACTCTTCACCGTAACGACGCGTTAACACCATGCGAGCCGTTTAAACATGGAGTAATTAAATAGCCAGGTCCAGGGTGACAACATGAAAAACACATCGTTAATTGTGATGTTTACATTACTGGGTGCGCCTGGATTTGTAACCGCGGCTAATTCAGATTTGGCAAATGCTGAATATAACTTTGCGGTTAACGAATTAAGTCTTTCATCACTAAATCAGGCAGCCATTATTGGTCAACGGGGCGTTTTCAATGACGCTCAGGTTCGCCAGGACGGTTCAAAACTCTTATCCATTGTTTCCCAGGATGGGGTAGGCAACAGAGCGAGAGTCGATCAATCAGGGGCTTACAATATAGCCTGGATCGATCAGAGCGGTAACGGGAATGATGCAGGTATTACGCAAGATGGATACGGTAATAGCGCGAAAATTATCCAGCAAGGGTCGGGTAATAGAGCAAATATTACGCAGTACGGTACGCAGAAAACCGCAGTTGTAGTGCAGAAACAGTCGCAAATGGCGATTAACGTTATTCAACATTAGCGCTTTCGCGACGACTTTAATCAATCCGACGGGGGTTTACCATGAAATTTTTCAAAGTGGCAGCGCTTGCAGCAATCGTAGTTTCTGGTAGTGCTATGGCTGGTCTGATTAATCAGGATGGCTGGGGTCATGGGCATGGTCATGGCGGATACGGTGGCCCAAATTCAACCCTGAATATTTATCAGAATGGTGGCGGTAACTCCGCGGTTGCTCTGCAAACAGACGCCAGAAATTCTGTCCTGAATATTAGCCAGACAGGTGGCGGTAACGGCGCTGACGTTGGTCAGGGTTCTGATGACAGTAAAATCAACCTGACCCAGAATGGGTTTGGCAACAGTGCAACACTTGATCAGTGGAACAGTAAAAAATCCGTCATGAATGTTAGCCAGTCCGGCGGCTTTAACGGTGCACTCGTAGACCAGACTGCGTCCAACTCAACTGTTAACGTTACCCAGATCGGTTTTGGTAACCACGCGACAGCTCATCAGTACTGATACTGAAATCTGTGCTACAAAAAAACAGGGCATCAGCCCTGTTTTTTTTCGGGAGTTCATCATGAATACTTTAATTCTACTCGCCGCGCTTTCCAGTCAGATAACGTTCAAAACGTCGCAGCAGGAAAACATGACCACCATTATTCCGCAGGTCACTCTGGCGCAATCGTGTGATTGTCAGGTTCAAATTGTTTCTGTTCGGGAAGGGCAGGGGGGACAAAGTTCGTCCCGACAGCAAAATACCCTTTTTATACCCGCTAATCAGACGATTGATTTAATGCGCCTGAGTTTAAATATTAACGCAGGAGACACGGTAAAAATCGTGGTCACCGTTTCAGATGGAAAATCGCTTCATTTATCACAACAGTGGTCACCGGCGGGAAGTTCGATCTAAATATTCATGAAATCAATATGTTGCGAATGTGGCGGGTCTGTGCCGTTGAGCTATGCTGATATCAGGGACCTGGTCATTATGTTCCTTAACGTGAGACTTCGTTTGCCGTAATAAATGGAGCGCGTTTACCCCTCATGGACGATTTTCATTGAGGAGTACCTATAATGAATAACTATTTTGCTCGACTCGCGGCAGGTCTGGGTCTGGTCGTTTCTGCTTTGAGTATCCCGGCTTATTCGGCCACAGTTGTTGACGGTGGTGTCATTCATTTTCGCGGTGCCATTGTCGCAGACCCCTGTGAAGTCACTCCCCAGAAGCAACAGTTTGCAATGTCATGTCCAGATAATAACCGTATGCAAACGCGTATGGTGAGCTATGAAGAGGCGCTTAACGGGAAAGTGAGTGACTCAAACCTGGCGACGCTCAATATGAAATACCTTAATCCTGAAAAAACGCTCGCGGTTGTCGAAATCCAGTATCGCTAATGCGCACTCTCCCGCCCAGCGGTGGAAGAGGATTTTTTCTGATAGTTTTTTCTCCCGGTCTCCTCTGCGATACACTTAAGAAAAAGGCGGGTCGCAGAGGGGCTTTATGAAACCGCAAATTGACATTATTCATGGCGATATTACGACCATGCACGTCGACGTTATCGTCAATGCGGCCAATCCCTCCCTGATGGGGGGAGGCGGCGTGGACGGGGCTATCCACCGGGCTGCCGGACCGCAGCTGCTGGAAGCCTGTAAAACCGTGCGGCAACAGCAGGGCGAATGTCCTCCCGGTCACGCGGTGATTACGCTTGCGGGCAATCTGCCTGCCAGAGCGGTTATTCATGCCGTAGGGCCCGTCTGGCATGGCGGGGACCAGCACGAAGCGAGTATTCTGGAAGAGGCTTACCGGAACTGTTTACGGCTGGCCGCCGACAACGGTTATAAAACGATGGCGTTCCCGGCCATCAGCACCGGCGTGTATGGTTACCCTAAGGCCGCCGCCGCAACGATCGCCGTAGAAACCGTTTACCGCTACCTGTCGTTAAAACCGCTGCCGGAGAAGGTGATTTTTGTCTGTTTCGACGACGACACCACGCATCTTTATCAGCGGCTTCTGACTCAGCGCAGACAAGAGCTGGAAAGCTGAAGCAAACGCGGCGCATCCGGTGCGCCGCGTGTTCTAAGAGGCTTTCGCCTGCGGTTTTCCTGAAAAGAGGAAACGCAGAAGCGGGATCCGCAGATGGATTTCGTAGAGTACGATCGCCACCCCCACAACAAACACCAGCCCGGTAAAGAAGCCCAGCGTGTTGGAAGCGATGTGCGGTGTGATATAAGCCCCGAAGAAAAGCGTCAACGGGTGATGCACCAGATAGATAAACAGCGAAGCATTAACGAAGTAGGTCACGCGGTGGGACTTAAAGTTCAGCAAACGGTGGCCTAGCGCGAATACCACATTCACCATCCACAGGCCCAACAGCATCGTGATCACGCTTTCCGTTTCATACATCCAGGCGTCGCCGCTTCCGTAGCGCTGATTCAGCAGATAGGCCGCGAACGCGAGGGTGGCTCCCAGCGCGCACCACGGTGACGGGGTGACAAACAGCGATTTAAGCTTCGGATGAATAAACGCCAGCGCGCCGATTAAGAAGAACGGAATGTAGAACAGCGACTGCATCACCACAAAATTAAATAACCCGTCGCTCAAAATCGGCGGGTAGACGATAAGCAGGGTCCGTCGCACGGCGGCATAGGCAATCCCCAACAGCAAGAAGAGCACTGACAATTTGCCCATCGTAACGTTGGCGAAAAAGGTGTCGGCCTTCGAACTCAGGTGGTGGCGCAGGCGGCTGAAAATCAACAGGCTCACCGTTGTGAGCACCACCAGGACCAGCAGGAACCACAGGTGAGACACCAGCTCCCAGACCAGCGTGTTGTACTTTTCATACAGCGTCAGATTCGGCCAGTTCTCCGCTTTACCCTTCACGTACTGCAACATAATGAACTGGGGCAGCGTCAGCAGCGGAATGGCGGTTAACATGGGGATCCCCACGCGCTCTACGCGCACTTTCCACCAGCGCTTGAGCGGGTATCGCAGAAACAGCATGTAAGAGAAATAGCCGGATATGACGAAAAACACCTGCATACGGAAGGCGTGAATAAAGTCATTAAACAGCGTCAGCCACCAGGAGGGCATCTGGCTATTCACGTGCCAGGTGTGGCTGGAGTAAATCAGTGAAATGTGAAAGGGGATCCCCAATAGCATCAGCCATGCCCGGATCGAGTCGAGGAAATATTCACGTTCTGTTGGTGTTGTGCTCATATAACGTTGTGCATTCTCAGACTTTTCGTCTTATCCCTAAGACTCATAATGGTTACATTCGAAGGCAACCCTACACCAAGACCGACACCCTGTCTCCAGGATAAGCACGCAAAGTGAATAGCGGGTTCTTTCATTTGCTTAATCCCTGAGCCAGCAGCTGAACAAAGCAGTGATAATGTTGTCGGATTGCCTGAGTTTCCATTAAAATGGATCGGATCGATATAAGCACACAAAGGGGGAAGTGCTTACTTATTATGAAACATAAACCACAGATGATGAAAATGCGTTGGTTGGGTGCTGCAGTGGTGTTGTCACTGTATACCTCATCGGCACTGGCCTTTAACATCGACGATGTCGCAAAACAGGCAAAATCGATGGCAGGCAAGAGCTACGAAGCGCCGAAAAGTAACTTGCCCTCCGTTTTCCGCGACATGAAGTATGCGGACTATCAGCAGATCCAGTTCAATCACGATAAAGCGTACTGGAGCAATATCAAAACCCCGTTCAAGCTTGAATTTTATCATCAGGGTATGTACTTCGACACGCCTGTTGCCATCAATGAAGTGACGGCGACAGCGGTTCGTAAGATTAAGTACAGCCCGGATTATTTCAATTTTGGCAATGTGCAACACGATAAAGATACGGTGAAAGACCTGGGCTTCGCTGGCTTCAAGGTGCTTTACCCGATCAACAGCAAAGATAAAAACGACGAAATCGTCAGCATGCTGGGTGCCAGCTATTTCCGCGTCATTGGCGCGGGGCAGGTATACGGGCTTTCTGCGCGCGGACTGGCTATTGATACCGCGCTGCCATCAGGTGAAGAGTTCCCACGTTTCCGTGAGTTCTGGATTGAGCGTCCAAAACCAACGGACAAACGTCTGACCATTTATGCGCTGCTGGATTCCCCGCGTGCAACCGGCGCCTATCGCTTTGTGATTATGCCGGGTCGTGACACGGTAGTTGACGTGCAGTCCAAGGTTTACCTGCGTGATAAAGTGGGCAAACTGGGCGTTGCACCATTGACCAGCATGTTCCTGTTTGGGCCGAACCAGCCGTCTCCGGCAACCAACTTCCGCCCGGAACTGCATGATTCCAACGGTTTGTCTATTCATGCCGGTAACGGTGAGTGGATCTGGCGTCCGCTGAATAACCCGAAACATCTGGCGGTTAGCAGCTTCGCAATGGAAAACCCGCAAGGTTTCGGCCTGCTGCAGCGTGGTCGTCAGTTCTCCCGCTTTGAAGATTTGGACGATCGTTATGACCAGCGTCCAAGCGCCTGGGTCACGCCAAACGGTGACTGGGGTAAAGGTAAGGTCGAGCTGGTAGAAATTCCAACCAACGATGAAACCAACGATAACATCGTCGCTTACTGGACACCGGATCAACTGCCGGAAGCCGGTAAAGAGATGAACTTCAAGTACACCATTACCTTCAGCCGCGATGAAGATAAGCTGCATGCGCCGGATAACGCGTATGTGATGCAGACTCGCCGCTCAACGGGTGATGTGAAGCAGTCTAATCTTATCCGTCAGCCTGACGGGACCGTGGCGTTTGTCGTGGACTTCACCGGCCAGGATATGAAGAAACTGTCGCCGGACACCGCCGTTGCCGCTCAGGCCAGCATCGGTGATAACGGTGAAATCGTTGAGAATACCGTGCGTTACAACCCGGTAACCAAAGGCTGGCGTCTGACCCTGCGCGTGAAAGTGAAAGATCCGAAACAGACCACTGAAATGCGTGCTGCGCTGGTCAGTAACGATCAGCCGCTGAGTGAAACCTGGAGCTATCAGCTACCTGCCAATGAATAATACATCTGAATATATTGATGCCATGCCGCTGACGGATATCGAAAAAGCGGCACTGCCTAAGAGCGACATCCGCGCGGTTCACACCGCGCTGGATGGTGAACATCGTCAGTTTTCCCGTGATGATGATACGCCGCTCGGGTCAGTCAAGGCGCGTCTGGAGCAGGCCTGGCCGGACTCGCTGGCGGAAGGGCAGTTGATTAAAGACGACGAAGGGCGCGATCAGCTGCAGGCGATGCCGAAGGCCACGCGTTCCTCAATGTTCCCCGATCCATGGCGCACCAACCCGGTGGGCCGCTTCTGGGATCGCCTGCGCGGGCGTGATGTGACGCCGCGCTATCTGTCGCGCCTGACAAAAGAAGAGCAGGCGTCCGAACAGAAATGGCGTACCGTGGGGACCATCCGTCGCTATATCCTGCTGCTTCTGACGCTGGCGCAGACGGTCGTCGCGACCTGGTACATGAAAACCATCCTGCCTTATCAGGGCTGGGCGTTCATCAACCCGACGGACATGATGGGCCAGGATCTCTGGGTCTCCTTCATGCAGCTGCTGCCGTATATTCTGCAGAGCGGCATCCTTCTGCTGTTCGCGGTTCTCTTCTGCTGGGTCTCGGCCGGTTTCTGGACTGCACTGATGGGCTTCCTGCAGCTGCTGATGGGGCGTGACAAATACAGCATTTCGGCGTCAACGGTCGGGGATGAACCCCTCAATCCCGAGCACCGTACCGCGCTGATTATGCCTATCTGTAACGAAGACGTTGACCGCGTATTTGCGGGCCTGCGCGCGACCTGGGAGTCCGTAAAGGCGACCGGCAACGCGGAGCATTTTGACGTTTACATCCTGAGCGACAGCTACAACCCGGATATCTGCGTTGCAGAACAAAAAGCGTGGATGGAGCTGATTGCAGAAGTGCAGGGCGAAGGGCAGATCTTCTACCGCCGTCGCCGCCGCCGTGTGAAGCGTAAAAGCGGTAACATCGATGACTTCTGCCGTCGCTGGGGTAATCAGTACAGCTATATGGTCGTGCTGGATGCGGACTCCGTCATGAGCGGTGACTGCCTGAGCGGTCTGGTGCGTCTGATGGAAGCCAACCCTAACGCGGGTATCATTCAGTCCTCGCCGAAAGCGTCCGGCATGGACACCCTTTACGCGCGCTGCCAGCAGTTCGCCACCCGTGTCTACGGACCGCTGTTTACCGCGGGTCTGCACTTCTGGCAGCTGGGTGAGTCGCACTACTGGGGTCACAACGCCATTATCCGCGTGAAGCCGTTCATTGAGCACTGTGCGCTGGCGCCGCTGCCGGGCGAGGGTTCGTTTGCCGGTTCTATTCTGTCGCATGACTTCGTGGAAGCGGCGCTAATGCGTCGTGCTGGCTGGGGCGTCTGGATTGCCTACGACCTGCCGGGATCGTACGAAGAGCTGCCGCCGAACTTGCTGGACGAGCTCAAGCGTGACCGCCGCTGGTGTCACGGTAACCTGATGAACTTCCGTCTGTTCCTTGTTAAAGGGATGCACCCGGTTCACCGTGCGGTGTTCCTGACGGGCGTGATGTCTTATCTCTCCGCACCGCTGTGGTTTATGTTCCTTGCGCTCTCCACTGCACTGCAGGTCGTCCATGCCCTGACGGAGCCGCAATACTTCCTGCAACCGCGACAGCTGTTCCCGGTGTGGCCGCAGTGGCGTCCGGAGCTGGCGATTGCGCTGTTTGCCTCCACCATGGTGCTACTGTTCCTGCCTAAGCTGCTCAGTATCATCCTGATCTGGTGCAAAGGCTCGAAAGAGTACGGCGGTTTCTTCCGCGTGACCCTTTCACTGCTGCTGGAAGTGCTGTTCTCCGTGCTGCTGGCACCGGTGCGTATGCTGTTCCACACCGTATTTGTGGTCAGTGCGTTCCTGGGCTGGGAAGTGGTCTGGAACTCACCGCAGCGTGATGACGACTCCACGCCGTGGAGCGAAGCCTTTATGCGCCACGGTTCTCAGCTGCTGCTGGGTCTGGTGTGGGCGGCCGGGATGGCCTGGCTGGATCTGCGCTTCCTGTTCTGGCTGGCGCCGATTGTCTTCTCGCTGATCCTGTCGCCGTTTGTCTCCGTGATCTCCAGCCGTTCAACGGTGGGGCTGCGGACCAAACGCTGGAAACTGTTCCTGATCCCGGAAGAGTATTCCCCGCCGCAGGTGCTGGTGGATACCGATCGTTATCTCGAGCAGAACCGCAATCGCACGCTGGATGACGGCTTTATGCACGCCGTGTTTAACCCGTCATTCAACGCCCTGGCAACGGCGATGGCCACTGCGCGTCACCGTGCCAGCCAGGTGCTGGAGATTGCCCGCGATCGTCACGTTGAGCAGGCGCTTAACGAGACCCCGGAAAAACTCAACCGCGACCGTCGACTGGTGCTGTTGAGCGACCCGGTGACCATGGCGCGTCTTCACTACCGCGTGTGGTCCGCTCCGGAGAAATACTCTTCGTGGGTGAACTACTATAAGGGCGTGAAGCTGAATCCGCTTGCACTGAAGGCGAAGTAAGTCGTTAAGCAGGGCGGGTAGCGAAGCGCTACCCGCCAGATAAAATACCGGCTGCGAGGCCGGTATTTTTTTAGAGGTTAGAGATGAGAATAATCATCGTCGTCATGATGGCATGCCTGCTCAGCGGCTGCGGCAGTATCATCAGTCGCACCATTCCAGGGCAAGGCCACGGTAATCAGTATTACCCGGGGGTAAAATGGGATCTCCGTGATTCCGCATGGCGTTACCTGACCATGCTCGATCTGCCGTTTTCGCTGATTTTCGACACGCTGTTGCTGCCGATTGATGCCAGCCATGGCCCTTACGAATAGCGTAAATTAACGCTCGTCCCACTCATCGGCTGCGGTTTGACCTTCTTCCGTATCCAGCGGTGGCTCGAGCTGAAACTCGCCCTCATCCCACTCGTGTAGCGTGTTCTCTTCCAGCCATTCCTGCCGAAGTTCGATTTCGTCATAGTCGCCATCGAAGACGGCCTGCGCACCTTCACCGCTCAATATCGGCAAACATTCCCCTTCTTCACCTTCATCGGCAAAGAATTCGGCCTGCCACATAATATCCCCATCCTGCAGAACGTATTTTTGGATATTAAGCTGTTGCACGTCAGCATCTTCTTCATCAACGCCGGGGTTGTCGGCGAGGAACTCTTCACGAGCGGCATCAATAGCTTCTTCCAGCGTGGCGTACATGGTCATTGGTGTCTCCCTGTTTTCCAGAAGGTTTCAGGGAAAGAATAGCTGAATATAAGATTCTGCAAGTATGAATGTGAAAATAAGACGTCACACATTCAATGCCGCCCACTTAAGCGGTGCGGCACGAGAGTTCACCGCGTAACGGATTTTTGACATCTTAACTGCCCTCGGCCTTAATGGCTGGAGGCGTTTTGTTATGAACACCGCTTCCAGATCTCCACACATGTGCTCTAATTGTTTTTGGATTGACGGTATTCACCAGTACTGACATCTCCGATGGCGGCAGACGACGACATGGGCGAACCGTCGCTGAAAACGAGCAGGTCGTTGAGAAATGGCATAAGAAAACGGCTCCCTGTAGTGGAAGCCGTTATAGTGCCGCGGTAAAGAATCGGTCAACCGCTCCTTAACTGAACGGCATTGCCCATTAAGCGGGGCTTTTTCTTGATTCCATATCAACGCTTCTTTTTTGGTTTGAATAAACGATCACTGACAATAAATGCAACTATCAGGAATATAACAGTAGATATTAATGCATAATCTTCCCAAAAGGTGACGGCGAGCATACCGAAAATAATAGTTAAACCAATAGGTATATAAACTTGCATAACAAGCCTAACTAATTCCTGCCACCACACGCTAAACATTTTTTTCATCGTACTATCCTAAGAATATCAGAAACAATATCGTTATCGCTTTTTTGGTATTGGTTGTGTACGTCAACACGATCAATTATTGGTTCAACCAGGAAGTATAACATTTCCAGATCACGATTATAGAGATCTCTATAGTACCGACTATGTTTATATAAAAGACGTTCCGCAGCCTGTGAAGCTACCTGTGCGTACCCATATATTCCCGCCGCAGCTACACCACGCGTTGACCATTTGGTGAGTGCCGAGGAGATCGATACTTGCATTGAAAGACTTGAAGCCGCTAACGTAGCGATAGTGTACGCAATGGTAAACTTGGTAAGGGTGGCAGTTGTAAACCCAGCTCCTGCTTTAGACAAGATTAACGTAATGTTCCTGATGCGCTGGTCTGAGAGATTTTCAAACATATAGTTGATATAGATTTCAAGCATCTCTCTTATAGTGTCATGATGTTTTACGAGTACTACAAGAGCCTTCAAGAACCTCTTATCTTCTTGCTTCAAACGTGTACATACTTCCTGGTAGTTGTCGAGGAAGCACGAGCTATACAACGAAAGCCTTTCCACCCCAGAGTATATTAAATGAGCCTGTTGTACGGCTTGCTGTTGAACACCAGCAAGGCTTTATCCAGCAGGTTAGCCATGTAGCGATCAGCATCAAGTTTGTTCAGTATAAGCGAGTTGTAGCTCATGAATCCTTCCCATGTTTCTCCCTATCCATATTCCACATAACAGTAATAAACCTCCGAATAATAAACAAGATGTATCTACCGATGGAGGCAGGTCACGCCAGTACTCGAAAACCCGCAAGGCGTTATTACTCACTTTGCTCGACAGATGATAGTACTGAATCAAAGTGATTGGGGTCGGTACTACGTACCTAAAGTCTTTGCGAGTAATTACGCGTCGCCTTGCTCCTTGTCAGGGTTGCGGGCTGTTGAATCCCTTCGCGTACTTACCTACCTTATAGTGGTGATGTTCGATTACTCGACACATGATAGAATCGCCCTATGCAAACAGCAGGGAAAACAAAATGCAAATAATGAGGATGACATACGACGACATTGATAAAAATGGCTATGCCAAATTACACGTCTATGGAATAGGAACTTTCTCTGCATTCAGTGGGCAAAACCCATATACCAATGATCCCAACTGTGCGTACTTACCAAACAGTGCAATACCTACTGGACGGTACTGGATAGTTGATAGGCCAACTGGCTCTACATTGAATAAGATCCGGGCATGGGGCGTTGATACAATCACAGGTAATGACCACTCCGAATGGTTTGCACTCTTCAGTGCTCAAACCATGACAGATAGCATAATGATTAACGGTGTATCGCGTGGTAGTTTCCGGTTACATCCACTCAGGCCGGATGGTTCTGGTTTCTCTGAGGGGTGTATTACTTTTGTCAATCGACCCGATTTCTATACTGTACGTAGTCAGTTGCTCCGTACTAAAAAGGTTAAAGTACCAGGATCAAGGACTGGATTGATGGCATATGGTTATGTTGATGTGCAAGGGGGGAGCGACTATGCGAAGTGCAGGATTCGTTAAGAATGCGGCCATATACAGTATCTGTATTGTCTTTGCATGGTGGCTATCAAGTTTCGGTAAGCCTCTCAATGGACTAACGCAATGGGTCATGGATACCGCCTATAGTACTTTCGGTTCCGGCCTGAGTGGTTCATATGAAGCTGATGCAGATCCGATAAGGTTCATCGCCTTAATCCTGATGGTACTTATCTACGCTACCATACTGTTCTTGCTCACACGTTTGGTACTAAGAAAGTTTCAGGCCAATCGCTAATACCTCATTTTATTAAGTACCCTCACTGTATATGGTGAGGGTGTTTTTTGGTACTTAATTACTGACTATAACAATAAATACATCAACAATAGATGAGGTGAGTTTATGGAAAAATATATTATTAACGATTTTGTTTATGAAGTTATTGGCAATGTGATAACCGTCCTGACCTGCCCCCCGTATTAGATACAACCATCAGTTAGTAATGTCGGTTTGTTTACTTTCACATTTTCCATTCCGCCACCGTGCTGCAAACTCTGATGGCGTCTGATAATTCAGTGCTGAATGTGGACGACATCGTTATAATCCTGCCGCCAGTCATTAATGACTTTCCTTGCGTGAACGATATCACTGAACCTGTGCTCATTCAGACATTCATCGCGAAATCGCCCGTTAAAGCTCTCAATAAATCCGTTCTGCGTTGGCTTGCCCGGCTGGATTAAGCGCAGTTCAATACCATGCTCAAAAGCCCATTGATCCATTGCACGGCAGGTGAACTCCGGCCCCTGGTCAGTTCTTATCGTCGCCGGATAGCCTCGAAACAGTGCAATGCTGTCCAGAATACGCGTGACCTGAACGCCTGAAATCCCGAATGCGATGGTAATGTCAGGCACTCCTTCGTGAAGTCGTCCACACAGGTCAGGCACTTGATCCTGCGACCGGTCGCATCACACATCAATACCACGGCTTCCCGCTTCTGGTCTGTCGTCAGTACTTTCGCCCCAGGGCCACTGAAGAGCCTCCTTATCCAGCATGGCTTCGGCAAGCAGCTTCTTACGCCAGGTATAATAGGTGGCGTTGGAAATGGCGTACTTGCGGCAGAGCTCACGGGCAGAAACCCCTGCTTCAGCTTCGCGGAGGATACTGATGATCTGTTCGTCGGAAAAACGCTTCTTCATGGGGATGTCCTCATGTGGCTTATGAAGACATTACTTACATCGCGGTGTCTTAATCAACGAGGAGCAGGTCAGCGTACATGGTCATTAGTGTCTCCCTGTTTTCCAGAAGGTTTCAGGGAAAGAATAGCTGAATATAAGATTCTGCAAGTATGAATGCGAAAATAAGCTTCAGGCGTTCGTCTTATTCCGTCACGGGCCGTAACGCGCGGGATAAACTGAACCACGAATAAATGGCATTGAACAACACGACGCCCGCCGTCACGATAAAGACGGCGCGAAAGCCGAAGCTGGCAGAGATCCCGGCCCCGAGCAGCGGTCCGGTGACGTTACCAATATCCCGGAATGACTGGTTATAGCTGAAAATACGCCCGGCAATCTGGTTCGTGGAGTTGTAGACCAGCAGGGTCTGTACGGCGGGCAGCAACGCGCCGTCGGCGGCACCCAGCAAAAAGCGCAGGACGCCCAGCTGCCATGGCGTTTGCACCATCGACATCGGGATAAGCAGCAGGACGGAAATCACCAGCGCGCAGATCAGGATTTTTTCCGGACCCACCCGGTCCCCCAGTTTTCCCAGCCTCGGGGCGCTCAGTAGCGCCGCCACGCCGGGTACGGAGGCAATCAGCCCGCTGATGAACGCAATATTGCTGACGTTACCCGCCAGGTCGCGAACGTACAGCGTCAGAATAGGGGCAATCGACCCGGTAGCCACCTGGATAATCATTGTCGTCACGAACAGGCTCAGCACCAGTCTGGGATTTCTAAGCGAGGTCAGCACCTCCCTGGCGTGGAGCATCTCTTTTTTGGCGACAGGCGTGAAGTTTTCCCGAATACAGAGCAGGGTGACGATAAAGCACAGGAACAGCACGCTGGCGGTGATAAAGAAAACTGGCCGCAGGCCATAGCTATCGGCCAGGAGTCCACCGGCCAGTGGCCCCAGCAGGGCGCCGCTCACGCCGCCGGTTGAAAGCGTGCCCAGCGCCCAGCCGCTCTTATGGCGGGGAATTTGTGTGGCAATCAGGGCATTGGCATTGGGAATAAAGCCCCCCAGCAGGCCCAGCAGCGCGCGGAGGATCAGGAACTGCCAGACGTTTTGCGCCACGCCCATCAGCGCCATGATAATGGCCATCCCCAGCGCCGAGCGCAGCAGCATGATTTTACGTCCCTTGCGATCGGCAAGGCCACCCCAGAAGGGCGAGGCTATCGCGGAAAACAGGAACGTGATGCTGAATACCAGGCCGGACCACATATTGAGCGCGCTGTGACCCGTCACGCCCAGCTGTTCGACGTAGAGCGGCAGGAAGGGCATGACCAGGCTAAACGCCGCGCCGGTAAGAAAACAGCCAAGCCACGCAACCGTGAGGTTACGCTTCCAGTTTATGGGGGCATCTGAGGGTGACATAACAATCCGCATAATGAGGTGCTGAGCACCTGAAGCATGAAGTAATAAGCATGCTAATTATGCGCCTGGGTTATGATTGCCGCAATGAGGGGGAGCTTTTAAAGCTAAAACAGCATGCGGCCCTGAGGGCCGCACGTTGAAAATCAATAGCGGGACGGCGTGCCTTTTGGCCGCGTTTTAAAGCGACGGTGCAGCCACATATACTGCTCCGGGGCGAGCATGATGCACTTCTCCACAACGCTGTTCATCCAGCGTGCGGTGGTTTCTGCATCGTCAAGCGGCGGCGCGAGTTCCGGCTCCAGCATCATCAGCTCGTAGCCTGAACCATCCGGTTTACGGCGAGGAACAAAAGGCACGATGGCAGCTTTGGACATCCGCGCCAGCATCCAGGTGCCGGTGGTTGTGGCGGCCTCGTCAACGGCGAAGAAGGGGACAAATACGCTGGCCTGCGGGCCATAATCATGGTCGGGGGCATACCAGACCACTTCACCGGATTTTAGTGCGCGGATCATGCCCTTCAGATCTTTTCGGTCGATCATGCTTTTGTTGGAGCGCATGCGACCGTTGGTCTGGATTAAATCGATGACCGGGTTATCGTTAGGACGATAAACGCCAATGCCGGGTGCCTGCATGCCGAACATGCGTGCCCCGATTTCCAGCGTCAGAAAATGGACGCCGATCAGGAGAACGCCCGTCTGGTTGGCCTGAAGCGTATGCACAGGCTCCATGCCGGTTCCCGTCACCTCGCTCCAGCGGGCCATGCGTTTGTCCGGCCAGAACCACGCCATACCGGTTTCCATAAGCCCCATCCCGACGGATTCGAAATTCTTCGAAACCATATCGTGACGATCTGTCTCGCTCATCTGCGGAAAACACAGCTCAAGATTGCGGTACGCAATTTTGGCGCGACGCTTCATAAACAGCTGCGCGAAACGGCCCAGAAATTTACCCAACCGAAAAATTACAGGGTAGGGAAGCTGTACCAGGAGCCATAAAAAGCCAATGCCAAGCCAGGTCAACCAATAGCGGGGATGCAAAAGGGCGGCAGTAAATTTTGGTAACTGGGTCATGTCTTTCCTGTGTTCAAACGTCCTGTTTTGCTAGTGTCTCATTTTTTTAGACGTAGCCAAAATATCTGCTTTCGAAGCGTGCACGAATACAGCAATTGTTAAGCCTGATTAATCAGGGTGTGTGAAATGTAGCGTAAATTGTGTGGATGTAAATTAGTTTTATTTGCTATATGATGCCGACCGATTTTTCATTCTCTCTAACGATTCCAGGACTGTACACCATGCCAGTGTTACACAACCGCGTGTCGAATGAGATGTTAAAAGCGCGTATGTTGGCTGAAACCGAACCGCGCACCACCATCTCTTTCTACAAATACTTCACGATCAACGATCCGCAGGCAACCCGCGATGCGCTTTATCAGGCGTTCACGACCCTGAACGTCTTCGGACGCGTCTACCTTGCCCGTGAAGGCATCAACGCGCAGATTAGCGTACCGGAAAGCAAAGTCAGCGCTTTCCGCGACGTTCTTTATCACTTCGATCCGGCCCTCGACGGCTTACGCCTGAACATTGCCCTGGATGATGACGGGAAATCCTTCTGGGTGCTGCGCATGAAGGTGCGTGAACGCATCGTGGCGGACGGTATCGACGATCCTGAGTTTAACCCGGCGGATGTCGGCGAATATCTCAAGGCGGCGGAAGTGAATGCGATGCTGGACGATCCGGATGCCGTGTTCATTGATATGCGTAACCACTATGAGTACGAAGTGGGGCATTTCGAGAACGCGATGGAAATCCCGGCCGACACCTTCCGCGAGCAGCTGCCCAAAGCGGTTGAGATGATGCAGGAACATAAAGATAAAAAGATCGTTATGTACTGCACCGGCGGTATCCGCTGTGAGAAAGCCAGCGCGTGGATGAAGCACAACGGTTTTAATAAGGTCTGGCATATTGAAGGCGGCATTATCGAGTATGCCCGCCGCGCCCGTGAACAGGGTTTACCGGTACGCTTTATCGGGAAAAACTTTGTCTTTGACGAGCGTATGGGGGAACGTATCTCGGAAGACGTTATTGCCCAGTGCCACCAGTGCGGCGCGCCGTGCGATACCCATACCAACTGCAAAAACGACGGGTGTCATCTGCTGTTTATTCAGTGCCCGGCCTGTGCCGAGAAGTTTAACGGCTGCTGTAGCGAGCTATGCAGCGAAGAGAGCATCCTGCCGGAAGAAGAACAGCGTCGCCGTCGTGCAGGACGTGAAAACGGCAACAAGATTTTCAATAAATCACGCGGCCGTCTGAATACCAAACTGGGTATCCCTGACCCGGAATGATAATAACGCCCGGTACGGCAAAAGCCTGCCGGGCGAATCTATTATGATTTCTGCTGTACACCTTCAACGGAAATAATCAGCTCCACGTCCTGAGACGCCGGGCCTAAATCCGTTGTGATATTAAAATCTTTCAGATGAATTTTACCCGCTGCTTCAAATCCTGCGCGTTTACCGCCCCACGGATCGTCACCCTGACCCAATAATTTAGCCTCCAGCGTGACCGGTTTTGTTACGCCGTTAAGCGTCAGGTTGCCGGTAATATTCAGCTTATCACCGTCTTTTTTCACTTCCGTGGAGGTGAAAGTAGCCTGTGGGTATTTCCCGACATTGAGGAATTCCCCACTGCGCAGATGTTTATCACGTTCAGCATGATTGGTATCAACGCTGTTAGTATTAATGGTCACGTTGACCTTGTCGGCGGCAGGATTTTTCTCGTCAAAGGTGAATGTGCCGTCAAAATCCTTAAAGGTACCGTACAGCCAGCTGTAACCCAGGTGCTGAATACGGAAATTGACGAAAGCGTGCTGGCCCTCTTTATCAATTTTATAATCAGCCGCCACGGCGGAACCGGCGGTGAATAACAGAGAACCCAGGGCGATACCCAGCAGGTGTTTTTTCATTTTATGCTCCAGAGTCAACTGACGAGCGGCCAAGCATGCGCTTTAGCGTATCGTCTTTATCAATAAAATGGTGTTTGAGGGCGGCAAGCCCGTGAAGTACGGACAGGATCACGACGCTCCACGCAAGCCAGAGGTGAACGACCCCTGCAGTGTCAGCCTGAGCGCCCGCATCGCTGAGCGTTGCCGGGACGTCAAAAAGGCCAAAGACGCTAATCGGCTTACCGTCCGCCGTCGAGATAAGGTATCCGCTAATCAGAATGGCGAAGAGCAGCGCATAGAGCGCAATATGCGCGGCGACTGCACTGACGCGGGTAAATTTGCTGTGGGTATTCGGCGCGGCCGGCGGTGGGGAAATATGTCGCCAGATCACGCGGAAAACCAGGCCCAGCATCAGCAGGACACCAATGCTTTTATGTAACTCCGGCGCCTGGTGATACCAGCCATCGTAATAGCTGAGCGTGACCATCCAGAGCCCAAGTCCAAACATACCGTAGACGGCAAGAGCAAATATCCAGTGCAAACCTATGGATATTATTCCGTAGCGCCGGGAGGAGTTACGCAATTGCATCAGAATGTCCATTTTCAAATTAACCGGAAAGTAAAAATGAACGGGAAGACGGGATATTGCAACTGAAATAATTGTCTATTGATTTTTATTTTATTTATTTCAGCGCTTTTGAACAGGATTGATAAAGGTAATTCAATGTCTTCGTGCAAGATGAAATTGAGATTTTCAATAAAGCTAAATAAATGTCAATTATTGTCAGTCGGGCTTTTCAATAAAATACAATGTAAACAAAATCAATAATGGCGAGTAGCGCCCACAATAAGAGATAGAGCATGAAGTGCTCGCGAATATTATTCATCAGAAAGCTAACGATCCTGCGCATAACGCCCCGTAATGCAGTGTGAGTGAAACGGGCGCCGGGACGTCCGGAGCCCGTGCGGATTATCCGTTAAAACGCGAGAGTGAGAAGGGCGTCAGATCAAACTGCGGTGCAATACCCTGGGCAAACTGCGCGGCGATTTCACCCAGCACGGAAGCGAATTTAAAGCCGTGGCCGCTCAGCCCGGTGATTAGCAGGGTGTTGTCATGCCCGGGCAGCGTATCAATGATGAAGTCTTCATCCGGTGTGTTGTCGTAGGTACAGGCTGCGCCATACAGCAAGCCACCGACGCCCGGAAGAATAGTTCGCAGGAACGAGAAGGCTTCCGAACCATCCTGAGGAAAGGCGCCGAAAGGCTTACGCTCTTCAGGGGAGGTGATCGCCTGGCCCCCGTTGTGTTTACCAATTTTCAGCGCGTCTTTCTCGGAAGGGAAACCGTAGAACTGATCGCCATTCGGTAATTCCCCGGTGAAGGCCGGGAATTTATTCTGGACGCTGTAACGACCATCCGACTGGAACCAGGAGAAGACCTTGCGCACCGGCTGGATCGGCAGGTCCGGCAGCAGGCGAGTGACCCAGGTTCCTGCGCTGACGAGCAGGCGAACCGCGGAATATTCACCGTCAAGGGTCGTTACCGTGACGCCATTCTCGTCATGGGTGATGGCCTCCACCGGACAGTTAAACAGCTGTGCACAGCCAGCTTTCGCGGCAAGGTCGACCCAGGTTTTGATCGCTGTTTCACAATGCAGTACGCCGGAGTGGGCTTCAAAGAGGCCAATATAATCGTCCGGGACGCTAATTTCAGGCCAGCGCGCGGTTATGCCCGTTGCGTCCAGCTTCTCAACGTCCAGATTAAAGGCTTTCGCGCTGCGCTCGACGCCGGCAAGAAATTCCGAATGAGCCGGACCAAGGTTGATAACCCCGGTACGCTCGAAAATACGCTCTTCGGTCTGTTTCGCCAGTTCATCCCACAGCGTCTGGGCGCGAAGCACCAGCGGGACATAGCGCTCGCCTTCTCCATACGCATGGCGCATGAGGCGGGTATCGCCATGATGGCTGCCTTCCGCATGGGGAGGGAGGTGGGCATCGATCATCAGGACCTTCAGACCTGCCTGTGTTGCGTAATAACCGGCAGCGGAACCCACGGAGCCGCTACCAATAATGATTAAGTCGTATCTCATATGCATCTCATAAACTGACGTTTTGTTAGCAGAGTAATTAACAACGCGGAGTTAGACAAGGGAGAAATAAATAAGGCACCGCGAGGGTGCCTGTAGAGAGAAAAGTGGGCATAAGCTTAGTGCCGTTTATACTCATTTTCCTGATAGTCGCCAGATTCTATTTTTGCAATACCTGCCTCTAAAATAGAAATAAACTGACGGGCGACGTCTGTTGTTAGCCACAGCGTCTGTCCAACTTCCGCTTCTTCACGGTTGAGTTGATTCGGGGTCTGGTAGTGCAAACGCAGCATCAGCGCATCGTAGCTATCTACGGTACTGATATCCCAGCCAACAAGTGGATGGGTCTGGATCACTTCACTATTCTTTTCCATTATAACCCCCTTAATGCGTGTTAGAAGACAACGGCTTTGAGGTTCAATGCATGTTTTTCTGAAAGCATCTTCAGTATACCAAGTAATAAGGGTTCCGAAGGGAAAAATAAACAGGTGGCAACACATTTTTCTGCTTTTTAGGATTGTTCGAACAATAAAACACCATCTTGTTCACGATTCTTAAAGAAGATGCCGAATTAATTTGAACTTACCGTATTTTTAGACAAAAAAAAGCCGGGGCGACCCGGCAAAAAAACACAATGAGGGAGCAGTATTAATCTGTGATAAACCAGTCGTCTGCGCTTTCCCACGTTTCCTGCAGGATTTCGCTGATGCGATCTTTATCTTCTTTCGCCGCACCAATGACGGAGAGGTTGTTCGCCGCGGCGTAACGCACCGTTACGGCACCCGCGTTGTCGGGAAAGGTGTTGTTAATACGGCGGGATAATTCGCCTGCCAGTGCATCAAGCGCGCCGGCAGGCAGAACAGTTGTTTTGGCTATGGTGACTTCAATACGCATAAATGCCCCCTGTGTAATATACTGTTTATTTATACAGGTATATTATCGGTTTGACAACAAGGGGCATTGATTTTTTAACGTTTTACCGTCCAGTTAACGGTTTCGCCCGCCAGGAAGGGGATCAGCGTGTCATCCGTCAGCGCAATGGACTCCTCAACGTGGCTCGCTTTACGCTCCAGTTCGATGAAGCTGTCGTTGACCGGCAGGCCGTAGAAGCGCGGGCCATTAAGGGAGCAGAACGCTTCGAAATGTTCCAGCGCGTTCATCTCTTCAAATACGGTCGCGTAGCTGGCAAGCGCCGTTGGGGCGTTGAAGCAGCCTGCGCAGCCGCAGCTTGCCTCTTTACGGTGGCGGGCGTGAGGCGCGGAATCGGTGCCGAGGAACGCGCGGGAGAACCCGCTGGCAACCAGCTCGCGCAGCGCCTGCTGGTGGATGTTGCGCTTGAGAATCGGCAGGCAGTACAGGTGAGGGCGCACCCCGCCCACCAGCATGTGGTTACGGTTAAACATCAGGTGCTGCGGCGTAATGGTGGCGGCGATAAGATCGTTGCCGTCGCGCACGTACTCTGCCGCGTCTTTGGTGGTGATATGCTCAAAGACCACTTTAAGCGCGGGCAGGCGCTGGCGCAGAGGCTCCATCACGGTCTCGATAAACCGGGCTTCACGGTCGAAGATGTCAATCTCGGCATGCGTGACTTCACCATGGACCAGCAGCGGCATGCCCAGTTTCTGCATGCGCTCCAGAACCGGCATGATGGCATCAATGCTGGTGACGCCGTGGCTGGAGTTGGTGGTGGCATTCGCCGGATAGAGTTTCGCCGCCGTAAATACGCCTTCGTTAAACCCACGCTCCACTTCGTTCGGGTCCAGCGAGTCGGTCAGATAGCAGGTCATCAACGGGGTGAAATCGTGTCCCGCAGGCACGGCATCCAGGATGCGCTGGCGATAGGCTATCGCGGCATCGACGGTGGTGACTGGTGGAACCAGGTTAGGCATGACAATCGCGCGGCCATAAATTTCGCTGGTATAAGGCACGACGGTTTTCAGCATATCGCCATCACGCAGATGGATATGCCAGTCGTCAGGGCGGCGGATTTTAAGAACCTGGGGTTGTGCAGTCATGGAAGCTCCGGCTTGTCAGGAATCAGTCATAAGGATGGCTGTTTTTGCCGGACACAAATCATAAGCGGAAACGTTTTCGTTTGCACACTTTTCCGTAAAAAAAAGGGCGCCGCAGCGCCCTTCAGGTTAATCGGTGAAAGGAATGATGATTTCACCCGGCTTAACCTCTATGCCTTTTGCGTATTTTTTCGCCAGGGCTTCACCCTTGCTTTTGTCTTCGCTTAAGACGTACGCGGGCTGCTGGTTGAAATAATTACGCAGCGACTGGTTGAGATAGGGCATCAGGGTTTGCAGAACCGGCGCCATCTTGTCCGGGGACACCTGCGCATCGACGACTTCCATCTCCTGGAGGAAAATCGCCCCTTTCTCTTTGTTGAAAACGGGGAGTGCCTTCAGCTTGAGCTTGATGTTGGCTTTCTGATTGCCAAAGAGGGAGGACATATCAAGATCCGCGTCACCAGCCAGGGTGACTTTGTTTGGCTCTTCACGTCCGATCTGGCTGGTCAGATTCGTGAGCACGATATGCGCGTCCGCCAGCCCCGGCACGCCAATGTCTTTAGAAAAATTGTTATGTTTTTCCAGCGCCTGATTAATTTCCTGTTCACTGACGGTATATTGCGTGAGCTGGTTACAGCCAACCAGCAGACCGCTGACAACTAATGCAGCGGCAAAGACAATTTTCTTCATAGTGTTCCTCAACGAAAAATCGGCGCTTCTGTCCTGTTACGCCAGTATGTCAGCGTGAATGGGCAGAAACCAGCAGAAAAAACTGAGAAGTGGGGCGGGAGGAACTCCCGCCCGAGGGAAAGGCTACGCGCCAGGCTCGAGCATACCGCTCGCGCTGCGTTTCTGGCTGAACTGCCACCACAGGGCAAGAAGCGTCATAAAGCCCACCACGCCGAGCATCATCCACGGGAGTTCGGGCTGGTTTAACGCTTTACCGGCATCAAACAACCAGCCGCCCCCGGCGTAACCTAATGCGCCGCCAAGCGCCAGCCCCAGCCGGCTGAAACCCATATAGCTGCCGCGCGCACGCGCATCCGCAAGGGAGGCGCTCAGCGTTTCACGGGCAGGCTCGGCGATGATCGACCCTATATAGAAGGTGCAAATCAGGGTAAACAGCTGCTGGAGAGAGTTCACCAGGCCGATCGGCATCATGCTCAGCGTCATCAGGAACAGCCCGGCCATCAGGCGATGCTCCAGACGAAAACGCCGTTCGCTCCAGCGGGCAATCGGATAAAGCAGCGTTAACGACAGGCAGGCTTCGATGGCGTACATCCATTTAACGGCAGCAGGCGTGCCAGCAATGTCGTTAACCATGATCGGCAGCATCAGCATGACCTGCACAGCCAGCATGTAGTAGCCCGTCAGGGTCAGCACATAGGTGACAAAACGTTTGTCGCGCAGGACGCGGCCAAGCCCTTCCCGGACAGGTGCTTTCACCGTCGACAGTTTCCACGCCGGCAGGAACAGGCCATTAAACAGCGCGCACAAAATAAAGAGTACCGCGCCAGCCGCACAGACCAGACGGAAGTCATACTGCAGCAGCCAGCTTCCCAGCAGGGCGCCGACAACCGCCCCGGCGCTGTCCTGCATCATCAGAATCGAGAAGAAACGGCCGCGGTGCTGCGGGCGAATAAGCTTCACCACCAGCGCGGTGCGCGGCGGATCGAACAGCGTGCCCCCGATACCGGAAAGGAAACAGGAGAACCAAAGCAGCCACGGCTCCTGAGCGACCGCCATCGTGGCAAAGCCTGCCGCGCGCAGCAGCATACCGGTCACGATCATCGGTTTAGCGCCAAAGCGGTCGGCAATGGCCCCGCCAAAGACGCCCAGCCCCTGCTGGACAAACTGGCGTAACCCCAGGGCAATGCCAACCATTAATGCCGCCCAGCCCATTTGATCGACAAAGCGAATCGATATCAGCGGGAAAACGACAAAAAAGCCGAGCACGACCAGCATGTTATCGACGAGCAGGAAATATTTACCCAGGCTCCTGGCCTGTGATACGCGGGACATTTTCCCTCCAGGGAAAATAAGATGGTGAGCACGCTAACATTCTGCGGTGTCGCCGCGTTTTTTCCCACCCCTGAACGCGACAATATTTTTTTATCAAAAGGGTGCTTTGATAGAGAGTTCTCATCGAAAAGTGTGAAAAGAGGTGAAAATGGTATGTCACTGTTTTCACAGACGGCGCAGGCGCAGGTATAGTAAAGCTAATGGGTAAGCAGAAGTGACGGGAAGGAGTGGTAACGATGTTTGGCTATCGCAGTAATGTGCCAAAAGTGCGTCTGACAACGGACAGGCTGGTCGTTCGTCTGGTGCATGAGCGTGATGCCTGGCGTCTGGCGGATTATTACGCCGAGAATCGCCAGTTTTTAAAACCCTGGGAACCCGTTCGGGATGAGAGCCATTGTTACCCTTCCGGCTGGCAGGCGCGCCTCAGCATGATTACGGAATTTCACAAGCAGGGCAGCGCGTTTTATTTCGCGCTGCTGGATCCTGAAGAGAAAGAAATTATCGGGATCGCCAATTTTTCAAACGTGGTGCGGGGATCGTTTCACGCCTGCTACCTTGGCTACTCCATCGGCCAGAAATGGCAGGGGCAGGGGCTGATGTACGAGGCGTTAACGGTGGCGATCCGCTATATGCAACGCACGCAGCATATCCATCGCATCATGGCGAACTATATGCCGCATAACCAGCGCAGCGGAAATCTGCTGGCGCGTTTAGGGTTCGAGAAAGAGGGTTACGCCAAAGACTATCTGCTGATAGACGGAGAGTGGCGCGACCACGTTCTGACGGCGTTAACCACCCGGGACTGGACCGCAGGTCGTTAAGGAGAAAAGATGAAGTATCAGCTAAACGGTACAGAAGCGCGCGTGATTGGGTGCTTACTCGAAAAACAGGTCACCACGCCGGAGCAGTATCCGCTCTCCGTCAACGCCGTGACCATGGCCTGCAATCAGAAGACCAACCGCGAGCCGGTGATGAACCTCAGCGAGCATGAGGTTCAGGACGTGCTCGATGCATTGGTAAAACGCCACTATCTGCGCACCGTCAGCGGCTTCGGCAACCGCGTGACCAAATACGAACAGCGCTTTTGTAACTCCGAATTTGGCGACCTGAAGCTGAGCAGTGCGGAAGTGGCGGTCATCACCACGCTGCTGCTGCGCGGGGCACAGACGCCGGGAGAGCTGCGCACGCGCGCTTCCCGTATGCATGAGTTCAGCGATATGCAGGAGGTCGAGCAGACCCTGGAAGGGCTAGCCGCGCGTGAAGACGGCCCATACGTGGTGCGTCTGGCGCGCGAGCCGGGAAAACGCGAAAGCCGCTATATGCATCTGTTCAGTGGTGAAGTTGATATTTCAGTTAAATCCAGCGCAACCGATATTAGTGCTGGAGATGACGATTTGGTTGCCCGCGTAGAGGCGCTGGAAGATGAGGTCGCCGGGCTGAAACAGCGTCTGGATGCGTTGCTGGCACATTTGGGAGACTGACGGTGAAAAAATTACGCGTAGGCGTGGTGGGGCTGGGCGGCATCGCGCAAAAAGCCTGGCTGCCTGTTTTAGGTGCGGCGACGGACTGGACCCTGCAAGGGGCATGGTCACCCACCCGAGAAAAGGCAGAACGTATCTGCGAAACCTGGCGCATGCCGTATGCTGCCTCCCTGCAGGATCTGGCCCGCGAGTGTGATGCGGTTTTTGTGCATACCTCAACGGCAACCCACTATCAGGTGGTGAGCGAGCTGCTCAATTTGGGGGTTCACGTCTGCGTGGATAAACCGCTGGCTGAAAATGTTCAGGATGCCGAACGGCTGATTGAGCTGGCCGCGCGCAAAAAACTGACGCTGATGGTGGGCTTCAACCGCCGCTTTGCGCCGCTTTATCAACAGCTGAAGGCGCAGTCGGGAACGCTCGCCTCGCTGCGGATGGATAAGCACCGTACCGACAGCATTGGGCCAAACGATTTGCGCTTCACGCTGCTGGATGACTATCTGCACGTTGTGGATACGGCGCTGTGGCTCACCAGCGGCAATGCACAGTTGCAAAGTGGCACGCTACTGACGAACGAGCAGGGTGAAATGGTCTACGCCGAACATCATTTCGCGATTGACCATCTGCAGATCACGACCAGCATGCATCGTCGTGCGGGGAGTCAGCGTGAATCCGTCCAGGCCGTCACCGACGGCGCGTTGTACGACATAACCGACATGCGTGAATGGCGGGAAGAGAAGGGCAGCGGCGTGGTGACGCTACCTGCCCCTGGCTGGCAGAGCACGCTTGAACAGCGCGGTTTTGCCGGTTGTGCCCGCCACTTTATCACCTGCGTGCAAAATCAGACGGTTCCTGAAACGTCCGGTGAGCAGGCCATTATGGCGCAGCGCATTGTGGAAAGGCTCTGGCGCGAGGCCATGAGCGAATAACTCGCTGTAACATCTGCGGATAGTAATTCGTTGAAATCCGGTTAGACTAAGCGCCGCTTGTTGGCTTTGCCGGGTGGCGCTTACGCTTACCCGGCTCACAAATCCGTATGGTTCTGGAAATTCACGTTAATGAACTTATTAAAATCGCTGGCGGCCGTCAGCTCGATGACCATGTTTTCCCGCGTGCTGGGTTTTGCGCGCGACGCCATTGTGGCAAGGGTATTTGGTGCAGGGATGGCCACGGACGCCTTTTTCGTCGCGTTCAAGTTGCCGAACCTGCTGCGTCGTATTTTTGCTGAAGGGGCGTTTTCCCAGGCATTCGTGCCTATCCTGGCGGAATATAAAAGCAAGCAGGGTGAAGACGCGACGCGCGTCTTTGTTTCTTATGTCTCCGGGCTGCTGACGCTGGCTTTGGCGGTGGTGACGGTACTCGGGATGCTGGCCGCGCCGTGGGTGATTATGGTAACCGCGCCAGGTTTTGCCGATACGGCCGACAAGTTTGCGCTCACCTCGCAGCTGCTGCGCATTACTTTCCCCTATATTCTGCTGATCTCGCTGGCCTCGCTGGTGGGGGCGATCCTGAATACCTGGAACCGCTTCTCTGTTCCGGCGTTTGCGCCAACGTTTCTCAACGTCAGCATGATCGGCTTTGCCCTGTTCGCTGCGCCGCACTTCAACCCGCCGGTGCTGGCGCTGGCCTGGGCGGTCACCGTGGGCGGCGTGCTGCAGCTGGCGTATCAGCTGCCGCATCTGAAAAAAATCGGCATGCTGGTGCTGCCGCGCATCAATCTCAAAGATGCCGGGGCGATGCGCGTCATCAAGCAGATGGGGCCCGCTATTCTCGGCGTCTCCGTCAGCCAGATCTCGCTGATTATCAACACCATCTTTGCCTCGTTCCTCGTTTCCGGCTCGGTTTCCTGGATGTACTACGCCGACCGTCTGATGGAGTTCCCGTCCGGAGTGCTGGGCGTGGCGCTGGGGACCATCCTGCTGCCGTCGCTGTCGAAAAGTTTTGCCAGCGGTAATCATGATGAGTATTGCCGCCTGATGGACTGGGGGTTACGTCTCTGCTTCCTGCTGGCCCTGCCAAGCGCGGTGGCGCTGGGTATTCTGGCCAAACCGCTGACGGTGTCGCTCTTCCAGTACGGGAAATTCACCGCCTTTGATGCCGCCATGACCCAGCGCGCGCTGATTGCCTACTCGGTCGGATTGATGGGGCTGATCGTCGTCAAGGTGCTGGCGCCCGGGTTCTACTCGCGTCAGGACATCAAAACGCCGGTGAAAATTGCCATTGTGACGCTGATTATGACGCAGCTGATGAACCTGGCGTTTATTGGTCCGCTGAAGCATGCGGGCCTGTCATTATCGATTGGTCTGGCGGCCTGTCTGAATGCCGGACTGCTGTACTGGCAGCTGCGCAAGCAGGATATTTTTACACCGCAGCCGGGCTGGGGAAGTTTCCTGGTGCGTCTGATCGTTGCGGTACTGGTGATGTCTGCCGCGCTGCTCGGCATGATGTACGTGATGCCGGAGTGGTCTCAGGGCACCATGCCCTACCGTCTGATGCGGCTGATGGCCGTGGTGGGCGTCGGGGTACTGGCGTACTTTGCCACGCTCGCGGTGCTGGGCTTTAAAGTGAAAGAGTTTGCCCGCCGGACGGCATAAACGCCAAAAGGGGAGTTCACCTTATGGTGCTCCCCACTGCATGATTTGTCGCTGATGCGTCAAATCGAAATCTTTTTCACACCCGCAATACGCGCAGTCGCTGTCTGACCATCCGCACCGTACAGTCCGGTTTCTTTATGCGGTTTCAACACCTCAAGCGCCTGCTGATTACGCTCAATCTGACCTTCCAGTAGCCAGCCGTTATGCTGGTTAAGATCGCGCAGGTGCTGGGTTTTTTCGGTAATGGTCTGCCAGCGCTCAATAATATCGTCATTGGCGCTGCGCTTCGGATCCTGCTCAGCGCGGCGTTGTTGCTCCAGATAATCCAGCGTCGCCAGAAGCGAACTCTTATCTTCAGTAATACGCTGCAGCGCGCTGCCGTTGATGTGACCGGAAGAGAGATGCTGTTGTTCAGCGTCCATTACCGTTTTCAGGTCGTTCAGGACAACCGTCATTTGATCCAGTATTTCTGACAGTCGACTCATACGGTTAGTTACTCTGTAAGAAACTCTGTGCTTCCTGAATCAGGGCATCAGCGATCTTGCTGGTATCCATTTTCAGTTCACCGTTACGAATAGCCGTTTTCAGCGCTTCAACACGTTCCATATTGATATCGTTGGTGCCTGGCTGCATCAGTTTCGCCTGCGCATCGCTCAGGGTCACGCTGGTGCTGTTGGAAGTTGACGGTTTTTCCAGACGCGTTTTTTGCGCAGGAGTGTCATTCGTTTCGCGAGGTTGTACAGCGCTTACCGGCTTCAGGGCTGATGTACGATCAATGCTCATAGTGTTGTCCTCATCGAGGGTTCGCGGCGTTTGCGCCTGACATCATCATTAGTGGAATATTTATCGGCACGCGCCGCGAAATCTTTAAAAAGATTATAGGTTAATCAGAATATTCCCATCAGAATCGACGGTTCCGCTCACCACCTGGCCTGAGGACATTCTGACGCGGATGTTTTGCGCCACCGCGGCATTGTTTAACGCTTTCCCTTCACTGTTGATACTAAAGCCCTCTCCGTTGGCCACCACCATCACCTGCTGGCCCGCTTTTATCCGCCATGCCTGGCGCAGCATTGAGAGCTGTATCGGCTGGCCTGGTGCAACATCACGCAGGCTGACGGCGTCCTGTGCCTGATTTATTTCCAGCATGGTGCGTGGAGGCAGCTGATCCAGACGGCCGCGTTTTAACGTCACGCTGTTCGTCTGCAGCACGCTGCCGCGCGCAATGGGCACGGCGGCGACAACATAATTGCCCGTCGCCTGAACTGCAACCTGTAAATAGCGTTTTTCGTTGGCGCAGCGTGCCAGCACGTTCACATTCCCCCAAAGCTTTGTGAACCCCACCACGCTGAACGAAGGCTGGTCACACGTCGGGTACAGATTCGGTGGCGTGCGCACGGTAACGGTAACGTCATCGCTAAAGCCTGCCAGCTTCTCAGCAAAGAAAGCCGTCAACTGATCCTGTAAGCCTTCAGCCTGCACCAGCGGGCTAAACAGCCAGAAAATTGCCATCAGGCCACGTTTTAACGTTTGCATCGCAAGTTCCACCGTTTCCAGAGTTGAATGAATTCTACCTGCAGTGGTTTTGCATCAACGCAATAAATAGCGACGCATTTTGCGCTTATTCCGTCGATAGGGGAGACCGGGTGAGATTTAAGCTGTGAACTGAAATTTTGCCATCAGCGGAGGAGACATGCTCGATAAACTCGACGCCGCGTTACGTTTTCAGCAGGAAGCGCTCAATTTACGCGCCCAGCGGCAGGAGATTTTAGCCGCCAACATCGCTAACGCCGATACCCCGGGGTTTCAGGCGCGCGATATTGATTTTTCCAGTGAACTCAAAAAGGTGATGGAGCGTGGACGTGCCGAAGGAACGGGTGTTGCACTTGCCATGACATCCTCTCGCCATATTCCTGCTCAGGCGATGACCGCGCCAGCGACCGATTTACTTTACCGCATTCCCGATCAGCCCTCACTCGACGGTAACACCGTGGATATGGACCGGGAGCGTACGCAGTTTGCCGATAACAGCCTGAAATACCAGACGGGCCTGACCGTACTCGGCGGACAAATCAAAGGCATGATGAACGTCCTGCAGGGGGGGAACTGATAGATGGCCTTGTTGAATATTTTTGATATTGCCGGTTCGGCGTTAACCGCGCAGTCCAAACGCCTGAACGTGGCTGCCAGTAACCTGGCAAACGCCGACAGCGTCACCGGACCCGACGGCCAGCCTTATCGTGCCAAACAGGTTGTCTTTCAGGTCGATGCTGCGCCGGGCGCGGCGACGGGCGGCGTGAAGGTGTCTGATGTGGTAGAGAGCCAGGCGCCTGACAGGCTGGTGTATGAGCCGGGTAACCCGCTCGCGGATGCCAGCGGATACGTGAAGATGCCAAACGTGGATGTGGTGGGTGAGATGGTGAACTCCATGTCGGCTTCCCGTAGCTACCAGGCCAACGTCGAAGTGCTTAATACCGTGAAGAGCATGATGCTCAAAACACTCACTCTCGGCCAGTAAAGGAGACATGCATGTCCATCGCCGTAAATGTGAATGATCCTACGAACTCGGGTGTTAACAACACAAAGAGTACGACGGGTTCTAACTCCCTGACGGGGAGTAACGCCGCCGATCTTCAGGGCAGCTTTCTGACGCTGCTGGTGGCGCAGCTTAAGAACCAGGATCCCACCAACCCAATGCAGAACAACGAACTGACCACGCAGCTTGCGCAGATCAGTACCGTGAGCGGCATTGAGAAACTGAACACCACCCTCGGTTCCGTCTCTGGGCAGATTAACAGCGCCCAGTCTCTGCAGGCGGCAAGCCTGATTGGCCACGGGGTGATGATCCCGGGAACCACGATTCTGGCGGGTAGCAGCACCACCGACGGCAATACCACCACGACGACCACGCCGTTTGGCGTTGAGTTGCAGCAGGCGGCGGAGAAAGTAACCGCAACCATTACCGACAGCAACGGCACGGTCGTGCGCACCATTGATATCGGCGAGCTGAAGGCGGGTGTTCACACCTTTACCTGGGATGGCAGCCTGACCGACGGCACGAAAGCACCAAACGGTTCCTACAAAGTAGCGATCAGCGCCAGCAACGGGACAACCCAGCTGGTAGCGCAGCCGCTGCAGTTCGCGCTGGTCCAGGGCGTGATTAAAGGAAGCGACGGCAACAAACTGGATTTGGGAACCTCGGGTTCCACCACACTCGACGAAGTTCGGCAGATTATCTAAGCCTTAACACTTATCAGGAGTAAGTCATGGCCTTTTCTCAAGCGGTCAGCGGCCTGAATGCTGCGGCCACCAACCTGGACGTCATTGGCAACAACATCGCCAACTCCGCGACCTATGGTTTTAAATCCGGTTCTGCATCATTTGCAGACATGTTTGCCGGTTCCAAAGTCGGCCTGGGCGTGAAAGTTGCGGGCATCACTCAGGACTTTACCGACGGTACCACCACCAACACCGGTCGTGGTCTGGACGTTGCTATCAGCCAGAACGGTTTCTTCCGTATGGTCGATTCCAACGGCTCTGTGTTCTACAGCCGTAACGGTCAGTTCAAGCTGGACGAAAACCGTACGCTGGTGAACATGCAGGGCATGCAGCTGACGGGCTACCCGGTAGCGGGTACGCCGCCTACCGTTCAGACCGGTGCGAACCCTCAGGCGATTACTATCCCGAATACCCTGATGGCGGCAAAATCGACCACCACCGCGACGCAGCAGATCAACCTGAACTCAACCGACCCTGTTCAAACGGCCCCTTTCGATGCGACCAACCCGGACACCTATAACAAAAAAGGGACCGTGACCGTATTCGACAGCCAGGGTAACGCCCATAACATGTACGTCTACTACGTGAAGACGGCCAACAATAAATGGGATCTTTACACTCAGGACGGCAGCGTTGCAGGTTCTACAGCAGCGAAAGCGGCGCAGATGAACTTTGATGCGAACGGTAACCTGGCGGGTGTCTATAACTACGACGCTGCGGGTGTACTGAGCGCAACGCCAAACGCCACGCCGGCCATTAACATCACCACGGGTTCTGTCAGCGGTGCGACGGCTGCGACCTTCTCCCTGAGCTTCCTGAACTCCATGCAGCAGAACACCGGTGCGAACAGCGTGGTGGCAACCAATCAGAACGGCTACAAGCCAGGCGATCTGGTGAGCTACCAGATCAACGACGATGGCACCGTGGTGGGAAGCTACTCTAACGAACAGTCTCAGGTTCTGGGTCAGATCGTGCTGGCAAACTTCGCCAACAACGAAGGTCTGAAATCAGAAGGCGACAACGTCTGGTCTGCCTCTCAGTCCTCCGGCGTGGCGCTGCTGGGTACCGCAGGCACCGGTAACTTCGGCAAGCTGACCAACGGCGCGCTGGAAGCCTCCAACGTGGATATGAGTAAGGAACTGGTGAACATGATCGTCGCGCAGCGTAACTATCAGTCGAACGCGCAGACCATCAAAACCCAGGATCAGATCCTCAACACGCTGGTTAACCTGCGTTAAGCGGCTAACAGGAAAGCGCAATGGATCACGCAATATATACCGCGATGGGCGCGGCAAGCCAGACGCTCAATCAGCAGGCCGTTACCGCCAGCAACCTGGCAAACGCCTCAACGCCGGGCTTTCGCGCGCAGCTTAATGCGCTGCGCGCGGTGCCGGTAGAAGGGCTTTCCCTGCCAACCCGTACGCTGGTGACGGCATCAACCCCAGGCGCCGATATGACGCCAGGGCAGATGGACTATACCTCACGCCCGCTGGATGTTGCCCTGCAGCAGGACGGCTGGCTGGCGGTGCAAACGGCCGACGGCAGCGAAGGCTATACCCGTAACGGGAACATCCAGGTGAGCGCGACGGGCCAGCTGACGATTCAGGGGCATCCGGTAATGGGGGAAGCGGGTCCGCTGACCGTGCCGGAAGGCTCTGAGCTGACTATCGCCGCGGACGGCACCATTTCGGCGCTGAACCCGGGCGACCCGGCCAACACCGTTGCGCCCGTCGGACGTCTGAAGCTGGTTAAGGCGGAAGGCAAAGAGGTGCAGCGTGGCGATGACGGCATGTTCCGTCTGACCCAGGCGGCGCAGGCGACGCGGGGTGCCACGTTACAGGCCGATCCGAGCATCCGCGTGATGTCCGGCGTTCTGGAAGGCAGTAACGTCAAGCCGGTCGAAGCCATGACCGACATGATCGCCAGCGCCCGCCGCTTTGAAATGCAGATGAAGATCATCAGCAGCGTGGATGAAAACGCGGGCAAGGCTAACCAACTTCTGGCTATGAGTTAACAGGACTCCTTATGATCAGTTCTTTATGGATCGCGAAAACAGGCCTGGACGCCCAGCAAACCAATATGGACGTGATTGCCAACAACCTGGCAAACGTGAGCACCAATGGTTTCAAGCGTCAGCGCGCCGTTTTCGAAGATTTGCTTTATCAAACCATCCGCCAGCCGGGGGCGCAGTCTTCTGAACAGACGACTCTGCCTTCGGGCCTGCAGATCGGTACCGGTGTTCGCCCGGTGGCCACCGAGCGTCTGCACAGTCAGGGCAACCTGTCTCAGACCAACAACAGTAAAGACGTGGCAATCAAAGGGCAGGGCTTCTTCCAGGTGCAGCTGCCTGACGGTACCTCTGCTTATACCCGCGACGGTTCGTTCCAGGTCGATCAGAACGGCCAGCTGGTGACGGCGGGCGGTTTCCAGGTCCAGCCTGCGATCACCATCCCGGCCAACGCCCTGAGCATCACCATCGGACGTGACGGTGTGGTCAGCGTGACCCAGCAGGGACAGGCCGCGCCGGTTCAGGTTGGGCAGCTCAACCTGACCACCTTCATGAACGATACCGGTCTGGAAAGCATTGGTGAGAACCTCTACACCGAAACGCAATCCTCCGGTACGCCAAATGAGAGCACCCCGGGCCTGAACGGTGCGGGCCTGCTGTACCAGGGCTATGTTGAAACCTCCAACGTGAACGTGGCGGAAGAGCTGGTGAATATGATCCAGGTTCAGCGCGCGTATGAAATTAACAGTAAAGCAGTGTCGACGACCGACCAGATGCTGCAGAAACTGACGCAACTCTAAGGTGTAGCCCGGTGCGGTAAACGCCGCGCCGGCTCCCTGTTTTCGAAGATGAAGGCAATGCAAAAAAACGCGGCGTTTCGTTATCCGATACTGACTGTTCTGGCTGTCACCCTCAGCGGGTGTGCTTTGATCCCGTCCAAACCATTGGTCCAGGGTGCGACGACTGCCCAGCCCGTTCCTGGCCCTGCGCCAGTGGTAAACGGCTCCATTTTCCAGACCGCGCAGCCGATTAATTACGGCTATCAACCGCTGTTTGAAGATCGCCGCCCGCGTAACGTCGGCGATACATTGACCATTGTGCTGCAGGAAAACGTCAGCGCGAGCAAGAGCTCGTCGGCGAATGCCAGCCGCGATGGCAAAACCAATTTTGGCTTCGATACCGTGCCACGCTATCTCGAAGGGCTGTTCGGCAACGCGCGTGCTGATGTGAACGCGTCCGGCGGCAACACCTTTAACGGCAAAGGCGGCGCGAACGCCAGCAATACCTTCAGCGGTACGCTGACGGTCACGGTTGACCAGGTACTGGTTAACGGCAACTTACACGTTGTGGGTGAAAAACAGATCGCCATCAACCAGGGCACTGAATTCATTCGCTTCTCGGGCGTGGTTAACCCTCGCACCATCAGCGGCACCAACACCGTTCCGTCCACCCAGGTGGCGGATGCGCGCATTGAGTACGTCGGTAACGGCTATATCAATGAAGCGCAAAATATGGGTTGGCTGCAGCGCTTCTTCCTTAATTTATCGCCGATGTAAGCGAGGTGACCCATGTTTAAATCGATCTTCGCCGTGGCGCTTGCGCTGGTGGCAACGTTTGCCCAGGCTGACCGTATTCGCGACCTCACCAGCGTTCAGGGCGTACGTGAAAACTCCCTGATCGGCTACGGTCTGGTGGTGGGTCTGGATGGTACCGGTGACCAGACGACCCAGACGCCGTTCACCACCCAAAGCCTGAACAACATGCTTTCCCAGCTCGGCATTACCGTGCCGGCGGGAACCAACATGCAGCTGAAAAACGTGGCGGCAGTAATGGTCACCGCGTCCTACCCGGCGTTTGCGCGCCAGGGACAAACCATTGACGTGGTGGTCTCCTCAATGGGTAACGCCAAAAGCCTGCGCGGCGGTACGCTGCTGATGACCCCGCTGAAAGGCGTCGACAGCCAGGTCTATGCGCTGGCGCAGGGGAACATACTGGTCGGCGGTGCGGGAGCATCCGCAGGCGGAAGCAGCGTGCAGGTGAACCAGCTGAACGGCGGACGGATTACCAACGGGGCGATCATTGAGCGTGAACTGCCGACCCAGTTTGGCGCGGGCAACACCATCAACCTGCAGCTCAATAATGAAGACTTCACGATGGCGCAGCAGATTGCCGATACCATCAACCGCAGCCGCGGCTACGGTAACGCAACGGCACTTGATGCGCGCACCGTACAGATCCGTACCTCTACCGGCAGCAGCAACCAGGTGCGCATGCTGGCAGATATCCAGAATATGGAAGTGAATGTTCCGGTCCAGGATGCGAAGGTGATCATCAACTCCCGTACCGGCTCGGTGGTGATGAACCGGGAAGTGTCGCTCGACAGCTGTGCCGTGGCGCAGGGTAACCTCTCCGTGACGGTAAACCGCTCCGCGAACGTGAGCCAGCCGAATACGCCATTTGGTGGCGGTCAGACGGTGGTGACGCCGCAAACGCAGATTGATATGCGTCAGAGCGGCGGGTCACTGCAAAGCGTTCGCTCCAGCGCCAACCTGAACAGCGTGGTGCGTGCCCTGAATGCCCTGGGGGCAACGCCGATGGATCTGATGTCCATCCTGCAATCGATGCAAAGTGCGGGCTGCCTGCGCGCCAAACTGGAAATCATCTAATGCTGACCGATAGCAAACTGTTGACCAGTGCTGCCTGGGACGCCCAGTCGCTCAACGAGCTGAAAACCAAAGCAGGAAAAGACCCGGCGGCGAATATCCGCCCGGTCGCCCGCCAGGTGGAAGGGATGTTTGTACAGATGATGCTGAAAAGCATGCGCGAAACCCTGCCGAAAGACGGGATGTTCAGCAGTGATTCAACGCGTCTCTACACCAGCATGTATGACCAGCAGATTGCGCAGCAGATGACTGCGGGTAAAGGCCTCGGTCTGGCTGACATGATTGTCAAACAGACCGAAGCCGCGCAGGGCATTCAGCCTCAGGAGCAGCCGCAGCAGGTGCCGATGAAGTTCGACCTGGAAACGGTGACCAGCTATCAGAACCAGGCCCTGACGCAGCTGGTGCGTAAAGCGATGCCAAAAGCCACGGGCAGCGGCGATGAGCCGCTCTCCGGTGACAGCAAAGACTTCCTGGCGCAGCTTTCTCTGCCTGCGCGCCTTGCCAGCGAACAGAGCGGCGTGCCGCATCACCTGATTCTGGCGCAGGCCGCGCTGGAGTCGGGCTGGGGTCAGCGTCAAATCCGCAAGGAAAACGGCGAGCCGAGCTTCAACATCTTCGGCGTGAAGGCCACCTCCAGCTGGAAGGGGCCGACAACGGAGATCACGACCACCGAATACGAGAACGGTGCGGCGGTGAAGGTCAAAGCCAAATTCCGCGTCTACAGCTCTTATCTGGAAGCCTTGTCCGATTATGTTGGCCTGCTGAGCCGAAATCCGCGTTATACCGCCGTTACGCAGGCGGCGACGGCGGAGCAGGGTGCTCAGGCGCTGCAAAACGCGGGCTACGCGACTGACCCGAACTATGCACGCAAGCTCACCAGCATGATCCAGCAGCTGAAATCCATGGGCGAGAAGGTCAGCAAAGCCTATAGCACAGATATCGAAAATCTGTTCTGAAAGTTCTCAAGTCCCGGTGGAGGTTGCCGATAACCTTCATCAGGACTCGTGTCTGAACGTATAAAAGGAACCCCCATGTCCAGTTTGATTAACAGCGCCATGAGTGGCCTCAGTGCTGCTCAGTCGGCACTCAATACCGTCAGTAATAATATTTCAAGCTATAACGTGGCAGGTTACACCCGCCAGACCACGGTGCTGGGCGCATCTAACAGCACGCTGACCGGCGGTGGCTGGGTGGGTAACGGGGTCTATGTCTCCGGTGTCCAGCGTGAGTATGACGCCTTCATCACCAACCAGCTGCGCGCCGCGCAGACGCAGAGCAGCGGTCTGACGACGCGCTATCAGCAGATGTCAAAAATTGACGATGTGCTCTCCGATACCACCAACTCGCTCTCCACCACGCTGCAGGACTTCTTCAAAAGCCTGCAAACCCTGGTGAGCAACGCGGAAGACCCGGCTGCACGTCAGACGGTGCTGGGTAAAGCGGGTGGTCTGGTCAATCAATTCAAAACCAACGATCAGTATCTTCGTGACCAGGATACGCAGGTCAATACCGCCATCTCAAGCAGCGTGTCTCAGATCAACAACTACGCGACGCAGATTGCGAACCTGAACGATCAGATTTCTCGTCTGACCGGCGTCGGTGCGGGTGCTTCGCCAAACGACCTGCTCGACCAGCGCGATCAGCTCGTGACTGAACTGAACAAAATCGTGGGCGTGGAAGTCTCCGTACAGGATAGCGGCACGTTTAATATCTCTCTCGGCAATGGTTACAGCCTGGTGCAGGGCAGCAAAGCCAGCCAGCTGGCTGCCGTGAAGTCCAGCGCCGATCCGGCGCGTACGACCATCGCCTACGTCGATGACGTGGCGGGTAATATTGAGATCCCCGAGAAATTTATCACCACCGGTTCTTTAGGCGGTTTACTGACCTTCCGTAATGAAGATCTGGATAAAGCGCGTAACACTCTGAACCAGATGGCGCTGGCCTTTGCCGATGCGATGAACACGCAGCATGAAGCCGGTTTTGATGCAAACGGTGATGCGGGCGGTAAGCTGTTCAACTTTGGTTCTCCTGCGGTGCTGTCCAACAGCAAGAACGGCGGATCGGCGGTTGTTACGGCCTCTGTGGCGGACAGCAAACAGGTCCAGGCGACTGACTATAAGCTGCAGTTTAACGGCACTGACTGGACGGTCACCCGCACATCAGACAAAACCAGCTTTACGATGAGCCCGGATGCCAGCGGTAATCTGTCGTTTGATGGCCTTAACGTCAACGTGAGCGGTACGGCAAATACCAAAGACAGCTTTACCGTGAAGCCGGTTTCCAACGTCATCATGAACATGGATCTGGCGATCAGCGACGAGTCCAAACTGGCGATGGCGTCGGTACAGAACGGCGGCGAAAGTGACAACCGTAACGGTCAGAAACTGCTCGATCTGCAAAACGGCAAAGTGGTGGGTGGAAATAAAACCTTCAACGATGCGTATGCCTCTCTCGTCAGTACCGTCGGTAGCACCACGGCGTCACTGAAGGTGAGCAGCCAGACGAAAGCCAATGTGGAAACGCAGTTAATCAAGCAGCAGCAGACCATCTCTGGGGTAAACCTCGACGAAGAGTATGGCAATTTGCAGCGTTATCAGCAGTATTACCTGGCGAACGCCCAGGTTCTCCAGACTGCCAGTACGCTCTTCGATGCAATTATCAACATTCGTTAAGGTTGAGGTGAATAATGCGTATTAGCACCCAGATGATGTATGAGCAGAACATGCGCGGGATCACTGATTCCCAGAGCAGATGGCTGAGCTACGGTGAGCAAATGTCCACCGGTAAGCGCGTTAACCGTCCTTCGGACGATCCTATCGCCGCGTCGCAGGCCATCGTTCTGTCGCAATCTCAGTCGCAAAACAGCCAGTTCGCGCTTGCGCGTACCTTTGCAACGCAGAAGGTCTCGCTGGAAGATAACGTGTTAACCCAGGTGAACACCGCAATCTCAAGCGTGCGCGAGAAGTTAGTTTACGCGTCCAACGGCACATTAAGCGATGACGACCGTCTTTCTCTGGCGACCGATATCCAGGGGATCCGCGATCAGCTGATGAACCTGGCCAACACGACGGATGGCAATGGTCGCTTTATCTTCGCGGGATACAAAACCGAGAGCGCACCGTTTGATGCCGTGACCGGGGATTATAACGGCGGCGCAGAGGCCATCTCGCAGCAGGTTGATACGGCGCGAAATATGACCATTAGCCATACCGGACAGCAAATTTTCGAAAGCATTACCAGTAATGCGGAACAGCTGCCGGGCGGTGGATATGGCCAGACCAACATGTTCAAAATCCTGGATTCTGCCATTGCGTCCCTGAAGACACCGATTGAGAACGATCCGGCTGCCGCAACGGCGCAAAACCAGGTGATTGCCAATGCGCAGATCGGCATCAAAAACGCCCAGAACAACGTCCTGACGGTCGTTGCGGATGTGGGAACCAAGATGAACGAACTGGAAAAACTCGATACGCTGGGAGATGACCGTGCCCTGGGTCAGACTAAGCAGATGAGTGATCTGGTAGATGTCGACTGGAACGAAGCGATTTCCTCTTACACCATGCAGCAGGCGGCCTTGCAGGCGTCTTATAAAGCGTTTAGCGATATGCAGGGCATGTCTCTGTTCCAGCTGAACAAATAACATCTTGACCTCTTGGAACATGTCTTGAAACTGGGCATGTTTTACTGCCCAATCCGTCTGGATTGGGCATTTTTTTTATGCGGCTTCTGCCGGTACGGAGGCGACGCGCGCGCTTTCTATCAGACGGATGGCCAGCGCAATGGCGCCACTGACTGTCGCCAGCGCGACCACACCCGTCCAGCCAGCCAGCGAGTAGATATTGCTGCCTAACGCGGAGCCCAGCGCCATCCCGATAAAGACCACCGTAAAGAGCAGGGCATTGAGACGACCGCGCGCCTGCGGTTCAAGGCTGTAGACCAGGTTCTGGTGAGCGACCAGGCTGGACTGCAGGCCCAGGTCGAACCCGACGGCAGAGACGGCGATCAGCATCAGCTGTCCATGAACGCTCAGCGCGGGCATCAGGAACATCAGGGCGAATGAAACGGTCACTAGGACGGCACCAAGCTGCGTAACTTTTCCTGCGCCCAGTTTGTCCGCCAGACCCCCCGCCAGCGGGGCGGCTAATGCACCGGCGGCACCCGCAATACCAAACCCACCCGCTACGGCACTGCCAAGGTGATAGCGTTCCAGCAGCATGACCGCGAGCGTTGACCAGAAGGCGCTGAAGGCAATCGACAGAAAACCCTGAGCCAGCGCCGCGCGGCGCAGCGCCGGATAACGACGCCACAGATGTTCCATTGAACGCATCAGTGCGGGATAGCTCAGCGTGGAGTGAATGGCAAAACGGGGAAGCACAAACCACATCATCACCCCGATGAACGCAATGCTCGCCGCCGCCAGCTGGTACATGACGCGCCAGCCAAACGCTTCGCCCACTACGCCGCTCACGGTTCTTGATAATAAGATACCCATCAGCAGCCCGGTCATTACCGTGCCCACGGTTTTCCCCTGTTTACCTTCTGGTGCAAGAATCGCCGCAGCAGGGACGATATCCTGTGCCATGGTGGCGGCCATGCCGATGAGCAGGCTTGCCAGCAGCAGAGAATGGATCTGCCCGGTCAGGCTACAGCCGAGAAGAAACAGCGCCAGCGCTGCGCTTTTAATCAGAATTAACGTCCTGCGGTCGTGGCGATCGCCCAGGGGAAGCAGGAACAGGATACCGAGCGCATAGCCTGCCTGAGTTAACGTTGGGACCAGACCCATACCTTCAATGCTCAGATGCAGATCGGCACCCATTAGCGGCAGCAGGGGCTGCGCGTAATAGATTGATGCCACGCTGAAACCGGCCCCCAGAGCCAGCATAAAAATCACCCAGCGGCTTACAGCATGGGGAGTCGTTGTTGTGTTCATAAGTTGTTCCTCATTCGTCGTGTGCGGCTATTTTTTATCAGTACGCCTTGCGACGGTAGCGGGCCCGGTGGTAAAACGCTTATACGTTTAACGTATAAGTGAAAATGCAATGAAAAGAGCTGAGCGTATAGACAGGGTGGAGCTAATGCGGACGTTTGTCCGGATAGTGGAGGCGGGTTCCCTCTCTGCGGCGGCACGGCAGCTGGCCACCACCCAGGCCACGGTGAGCAGACGGCTACAGTCGCTGGAGACCATGCTGGGCGTGCGCCTGATACTGCGCACTACCCACACGACGCGGCTGACGGATGATGGCGAACGCTGCTACCAGCACGCTCGTCGGGTGATTGACAGCTGGCTGGCGCTGGAAGATGAGGTGGGGCAGACGGAAGATGAGCCCGTAGGCGTGCTGCGGGTGCGGGCACCACACGCGTTTGGTCAGGATCAGCTTCTGAAACCCGTAACCGAATTTTTGCAACGCTATCCGCAGCTTTCGATTGAGTGGATGCTCAACGATCGGTCGGCGGACTTCCTCGGCGACAACCTTGACTGCGCTATTCGGGTGGGCGTGGAGGTCGATCCGGCGACCGTATCCGTGCTGCTGGCGGAAGTGCCGCGCTCGGTAGTCGCCTCTCCGGCACTGCTGGCCCGTTTTCCAGCGGTTACCACGCCGGAGGATTTGCAGCAGTTTCCCTGGATAGCGATCAGCTCTTTTTACCAGCGCCACGTGGAGCTTTTTCACGATGCCTCGCCCGCCACCGCGCGGATTGCTATTACGCCACGCCTCAGCACCGACAGCCTGTATGTCGCACGCAATACGGTGCTCACCGGTCTCGGTGTGGCGGTGGTATCCAGCTGGACGGTAAAGGATGATATTCGGGAAGGGCGGCTGGTGCATTTGCTGCCGGAGTGGCAGCCAGCGGCGCTGCCGGTGCATCTGGTTTACCCCTGGTCCCGTTATTATCCGGCACGCTTGCGGCGTTTTCTGGAGCTGATGCGGCAGGTCATGCCGGAGGTCTCCGGGATGAGAAGGCCTGTGCAGCAGCCATAAAAAAAGCCGACCCTAAGGTCGGCTTTTTACTTTCAGCGTCGTTATTCGACAGACTGCGGGCGCGTTGCCGGTGCAGTCGCCTGATGCGTTGCACTGTGGCCGCCAGCAGCGCCTTTGCCGTCGAAGCTGAACGCCGGACGAACCCAGTCGCTGTGACGCGGTGCTTCTGGCACGTAATCCGGCGCCGGAGCGCGGGTCATCGGTGCTGTCGCCACGTGGGCAGCGGCTGGCGCAGAGACAACCGGTTCAGGTTTCACTTCAGGCGCTTTCGGTTCTTCAACAACCGGTTCAACCTCAATCTCAACGTCCTGAACGACTTCTTCAGTGGTGGTTTCGACGGTGGCTTCAGCGGTGTCTTCCACTGCGGCTACAGGTTCAGCCTCTTCAGCAACTTCCTCAGCCACCACGACATCTTCTTCAGCAATAAGCTGCGGTGCGGCATCAACCGGCGCGGCAATTACTTCCGGATGAGTGGTTTCGACTTCAACTGCCTGAGGTGCTTCCGTTTCAACAACCTGAGGTTCAACCACGGTTGCCGCTTCAGTCACAACGTCTTCTACCGCTGCCGCAGGTGCAATCACCTCTTCGGTTACAGGCTGCTCTTCAACAACCTGCTCCGGGCGAGCAACCGGGTAGCGGATCCAGACTTTGCCGGAAGCCATTTCTGGCGAAGCACAGGCAATGGTCAGCGGCATTGGCGACTGAGTTGGGTAACGCTCGTCACGATAGCGACGACGGCGCTGGCCGCTGACGCGCAGATGACGTGGGGAACGGCGTGAACGGCGCGGCATACCGGCGTTATCACGGTTTTCACCGTTTTCATCCTGCTCAACGTTGTTTTCAACGACCGCAGGCAGATCAACTTTCGCCAGCTGCGTGCCGGTTGCGTTCTCGCGGGTTTCAACTGCGACAACGGCTGACTCTTCGGTTGCTTCGGAGGCGAAGCGGACTTTCTGAGCAAGCTGGCGCTGCTTACGGCGCGGCATAACCTGAGTACGTTCTTCCTGCTCGCCGTCCTGCTGTTCAACAGGCTCTTCGCGGTTCAGGTTTTTGACTTCCTGCTGTGCCTGACGCTTCTCGTCGTTACGACGACGGTTGCGTTCACGGCGCGGCTGCTGGTCGTCACGCTGTTTGCTCTTCTCAGACTCATCGCCCGCCTGCTGGCGAATTTCACGATCTTCAACATTCTGCTGCTGTTTCTCGCGACGGTTGCGACGGTTGTCTTCGCGTTGCTCACGACCTTCGTTATTTTCAGAACGGTTGTCGCGGTTGTCACGACGCTCGCTGCGGTCATTACGATCGCTACGGTCGTTACGATCGCGGCGGTTGTTCTGACGTTTACGGCGGTCCTGCTGGCGTTCAGGCTTGGCCGCTTTTGGCTCTTCCTTCGGCTGTTCTGGCTGAGCTTCTTCTTCAGCAAACATCTTCTTCAGCGCGCCAAAGAAGCGGCTCAGCAGGCCCGGCTGCGCCGGCTGGGCTTTCGCTGCTGCTGGTTTCTGCGCTTCAGGTTTAGCCGCAGGTTTTTCCAGTGCCGCTTCCGGTGGGGCTTCTGGCATGATAAAGGTCGCTAACGCAGGCTGCTCAGGCAGTTTGCGCTCGGCTGGCTCTTCATCGGAAGGCAGGGCCATCTCTTCTTCGTGCAGCTTCGGCAGCAGGTAGCTGAGCGTGGACGTCTCTTCACCTTTACGGACACGCAGCACGTGATAGTGCGGAGTTTCCATCTGGTCGTTTGGCACGATGATGCAGCGAACGCCGCCCTGACGCGCTTCAATAGCACTTACCGCAGCACGTTTTTCGTTCAGCAGGTAGGAGGCAATTGGCACAGGAACAATCGCGTGCACCTCTTTGGTATTCTCTTTCAGCGCTTCTTCTTCAATCAGACGCAGAATAGAGAGGGACAGCGATTCGTTATCACGCACGGTACCGGTGCCGGAGCAGCGCGGGCAAACGTGATGGCTGGACTCACCCAGCGACGGGCTCAGACGCTGACGGGACATCTCCAGCAGGCCAAAGCGTGAGATATGGCTAATCTGGATACGCGCCCTGTCCTGACGCACCGCTTCGCGAAGACGGTTTTCTACCGCACGCTGGTGGCGAACAGGGGTCATGTCGATGAAGTCGATAACAATCAGACCACCCAGGTCGCGCAGGCGGAGCTGGCGGGCGATTTCATCAGCGGCTTCAAGGTTGGTGTTGAAGGCGGTCTCTTCGATATCGCCGCCGCGAGTTGCACGCGCGGAGTTGATGTCGATAGCGGTCAGCGCTTCAGTGGTATCGATAACGATAGAACCGCCGGACGGCAGGCGCACTTCACGCTGGAAGGCGGATTCAATCTGGGATTCGATCTGATAGTGGCTGAACAGCGGGATTTCACCAGTGTACAGTTTAATTTTGCTGGTGAAATCCGGACGACCCAGCGCGGCGATGTGCTGGCGCGCCAGCTCAAGCACTTTCGGGTTATCGATCAGAATCTCACCGATGTCCTGACGCAGATAGTCACGGAAGGCACGCACGATCACGTTGCTTTCCTGGTGGATCAGGAACGGAGCAGGGCGGCTTTCCGCTGCTTTCTGGATGGCTTCCCAGTGCTTCAGACGGAAGCTCAGGTCCCATTGCAGCGCTTCGGCTGATTTGCCCACGCCCGCGGTACGCACGATAAGACCCATGCCATCAGGCAGTTCGAGGCTTGCCAGCGCTTCTTTCAGCTCGGTACGGTCATCACCTTCGATACGGCGAGAGATGCCACCCGCACGCGGGTTGTTAGGCATCAGAACCAGATAGCTCCCTGCCAGGCTGATAAAGGTGGTCAGTGCGGCACCTTTGTTGCCACGCTCTTCTTTATCAATCTGAACGATAACTTCCTGACCTTCACGCAGAACATCTTTGATGTTTGGTCGGCCATGGGCGTTGTAGTTTGCAGGGAAATATTCGCGGGCGATTTCTTTCAGGGGGAGGAAACCATGACGCTCAGCACCGTAATCGACAAATGCAGCTTCAAGGCTTGGTTCAATGCGGGTGATTTTACCTTTGTAAATGTTCGCTTTTTTCTGTTCGTGTCCAGGACTTTCGATATCCAGATCGTACAGGCGCTGCCCATCCACAAGGGCGACACGCAACTCTTCTTGCTGAGTTGCGTTGATTAACATTCTTTTCATCGTAACTTACTCGTTATTCTTACATTGACGACAAAGCTGCGGGCAAGGTGACGCTTTCCGGGGTATGAACCGATGGCCTCGTGTCTGTTCACGTCGCCAACCTCACGGTTGTCGCTCGCTTAAGAGGCGCAGAGTGTCGGTTGCCTGTATTTCATACGGAAACACAGCGCAATTATCAGGGGAATTGCCTGGGTAGAACTCTCCAGAGAACAATCCTTATACCGGGAAGTACTGCAACCCGCAGCCCGCTAACTGCCTGAAAGATCAATACGTCTTACGCCATTGCTGCGTGGATGATCGGTCAGACAAAATTGGTCATTCCGTCAACATCCTTACTTAACCAGGATTTAACACGGAAAACAGCCTCATTATTCCACTGCTCGCCGGGTTATAGCAAGATGACTTTTACCAATTATCACCCGGTTACTCACAGTTTCTTCACTTCAGAATGGCGATTGGTTTAATAACCACCAAATCGGTTGCGCGAAACGGGGAGCAGGCCGGATAAAAGTAAATATAAGCATAGAAAAATGAGTGGCGCTAATGGCTGACGATATTTAGAATCGCCACCCATGAAAACAGAGACTCCAGCCGTAAAAATGGTTGCCATCGCCGAAGATGACGCGGGGCAACGTATCGATAACTTTTTGCGCACCCAGCTGAAAGGTGTGCCAAAGAGTATGATTTATCGCATCCTGCGTAAGGGCGAGGTGCGGGTTAACAAAAAACGCGTGAAGCCCGAGTACAAACTCGAAGCCGGTGACGAAGTGCGTATTCCGCCGGTGCGCGTGGCTGAGCGTGAAGAAGAGACCGTTTCACCAAAGCTGCAGAAAGTGGCGGCCCTGAGCGATGTCATCCTTTACGAAGATGACCACATTCTGGTGCTCAATAAACCGTCAGGAACGGCAGTCCATGGCGGTAGCGGTCTGAGCTTCGGCGTGATTGAAGGGCTGCGTGCCCTGCGCCCGGAAGCGCGCTTCCTTGAGCTGGTGCACCGTCTTGACCGTGACACTTCAGGCGTACTGCTGGTGGCGAAAAAGCGTTCCGCGCTGCGTTCGCTGCATGAACAGCTGCGTGAAAAAGGGATGCAGAAAGACTATCTGGCGCTGGTGCGCGGTCAGTGGCAGTCCCATGTAAAAGTGGTGCAGGCGCCGCTGCTGAAGAACATTCTACAAAGCGGTGAACGCATTGTCCGCGTGAGCCAGGAAGGGAAACCGTCTGAGACGCGCTTTAAGGTTGAAGAGCGCTATGAGTTTGCCACGCTGGTGCGCTGCAGTCCGGTGACCGGTCGTACCCACCAGATCCGCGTGCATACGCAGTTTGCAGGGCACCCCATCGCCTTTGATGACCGCTATGGCGACCGCGAGTTTGATAAGCAGCTGGCGGGGACGGGACTGTCGCGTCTTTTCCTGCATGCGGCAGCGCTGAAGTTTACCCATCCGAATACCGGTGAAGTCATCCGTATTGAAGCGCCGCTGGATGAGCAGTTGAAACGCTGTCTTAAGGTTCTGCGCGGCTAAGGTAAACGCAAAACGGCAACGAATGTTGCCGTTTTTAATGTTTGCTCCCTCTCCCTGTGGAAGAGGGCCGGGGGGAGGGCAGCAGGCCGCAGTGTAGTAGGCCCATGTAAGCGCAGCGCCACCCGGCGAAGGTCACACCGTCAACGGATTACACTCTTCTCGTCTTAACATCTGACACAAGGCAATCAGCGGTAACCCCACCAGCGTGTTGGGATCGCGACCGTCCAGCTTGTCGAACAGCGCAATCCCCAATCCTTCACTTTTAAAACTCCCCGCACAGTTCAACGGACGTTCCCGACGTACATAATCCACAATCTCTTGCTCGCTGAGATGGCGGAAGTGTACGTCGAACGGTTCACACTCCGTTTGCAGATGACCGGTGGCGGAGTTATAGAGCGCCAGGCCCGTGTAAAAGGTCACGATAGTGCCTCGCGCGCGCAGAAGCTGCTGGCAGGCGTTCTCCTCCGTATGGGGCTTGCCGGTGATTTCGCCGTCCAGCACGCAAACCTGATCGGAGCCTATAATCAAATGCGAAGGATAGCGTGCGGCCAGCGACTGCGCTTTCTCTTTAGCAAGACGCGTTACCAGATGACGCGGTGACTCGCCCGGCTGTGGCGTCTCATCAACCTCTGGCGCGGCGCATTCAAACGGGATCCCGAGCTTTTCCAGCAGCATTCGGCGGTAGGGAGACGTGGAAGCAAGGACGAGATTTGGCATATTTTTATCACCAGATATAGCGTATCGATGCCAGCCATTTTAAACTACAGGCCGCAATGTGTGCGAATAATTGGCAAAAGGCAGCTCTGGTTGCCTTTTTCTTTGACTCTATGACGTTACAAAGTTAATATGCGCGCCCTATGCAAAAGGTAAAATTACCCCTGACTCTTGATCCGGTTCGTACGGCTCAAAAACGCCTCGATTATGAAGGTATCTATACTTCCGATCAGGCTGAGCGTATTGCCGAATCCGTAGTCAGTGTGGACAGTGATGTAGAATGCTCCATGTCGTTCGCTATCGACAACCAGCGTCTCGCCGTTTTAACCGGTGATGCAAAGGTGACGGTAACGCTCGAGTGTCAGCGTTGCGGGAAACCGTTTGTACAGCATGTTCACACAACGTATTGTTTCAGTCCGGTTCGTTCTGACGAACAGGCTGAAGCACTCCCGGAAGCGTATGAGCCGATTGAGGTTAACGAATTCGGTGAAATCGATCTTCTGGCTCTGGTTGAAGATGAAATCATCCTCACCTTGCCAGTGGTTCCGGTGCATGATTCTGAACACTGTGAAGTGTCCGAGGCGGACATGGTCTTTGGGGAACTGCCTGATGAAGCGCAAAAACCAAACCCATTTGCCGTATTAGCCAGCTTAAAGCGTAAGTAATTGAGGAGTAAGGTCCATGGCCGTACAACAGAATAAACCAACCCGTTCCAAACGTGGCATGCGTCGTTCCCATGACGCGCTGACTGCAGTTACCAGCCTGTCTGTAGACAAGACTTCTGGTGAGAAACACCTGCGTCACCACATCACCGCTGACGGTTTCTACCGCGGCCGCAAGGTTATCACTAAGTAATCACGCGCAAGCGTGATTAGGCTTAGTGAGGATTTCCCCGTGCAAACGGGGAATTTACCGAACCAGGCTGCGACGATACCTTGACACGTCTAACCCTGGCGTTAGATGTCATGGGGGGAGATTTTGGCCCTTCCGTGACAGTGCCTGCAGCATTGCAGGCACTGAATTCTAATTCGCAACTCACACTTCTTTTAGTCGGCAATCCCGACGCAATCACGCCATTACTCGCAAAAGCTGACTTTGAACAACGTTCGCGTCTGCAGATTATTCCTGCGCAGTCAGTTATTGCCAGTGATGCCCGACCTTCGCAGGCTATTCGCAATAGTCGTGGCAGCTCTATGCGGGTAGCGCTGGAGCTGGTGAAAGAAGGGCGAGCTCAGGCTTGCGTCAGCGCGGGGAATACCGGCGCGCTGATGGGGCTGTCGAAATTACTGCTCAAACCTATAGAAGGTATTGAGCGTCCGGCGCTGGTGACGGTGTTACCGCATCAGCAGAAGGGCAAAACGGTAGTGCTCGATTTGGGCGCTAACGTCGATTGTGATAGTACTATGCTGGCTCAGTTTGCCGTGATGGGATCGGTGCTGGCAGAAGAAGTCGTCGGGATCAACACTCCCCGTGTTGCGTTACTGAACATTGGTGAAGAAGAGACCAAAGGCCTGGACAGCATTCGCGAAGCGGCTGAATTGCTCAAACAGGTTCCCTCCATCAACTATATTGGTTATCTCGAAGCCAATGAGTTGTTGACGGGGAAAACGGATGTTCTGGTGTGCGATGGCTTCACCGGAAACGTAACGTTGAAGACCATGGAAGGGGTCGTGCGCATGTTTCTTTCTCTGCTGAAATCTCAGGGAGAAGGCAAAAAAAGCGCCTGGTGGCTGATTTTATTGAAGCGTTGGTTACAAAAGAGCCTGACGCGGCGATTCAGTCACCTCAACCCCGACCAGTATAATGGCGCCTGTCTGTTAGGATTGCGCGGCATCGTGATTAAGAGTCATGGCGCCGCCAATCAGCGAGCATTTGCTGTCGCGATTGAACAGGCAGTGCAGGCGGTGCAGCGACAAGTCCCTCAGCGGATTGCCGCTCGCCTGGAATCTGTATTAGCTAAAAGTGACTGAGCGTACATGTATACGAAGATTTTAGGTACCGGCAGCTACCTGCCAAAACAGGTGCGTACCAACGCCGATCTGGAAAAAATGGTAGATACGTCTGACGAGTGGATTGTCACGCGCACAGGTATCCGTGAGCGTCGTATTGCCGCGCCAGACGAAACCGTGTCGACCATGGGTTACGAAGCCGCACAGCGTGCTATCGAAATGGCGGGCATTGATAAAGAACAGATCGGTTTGATCGTGGTGGCCACGACGTCTGCCACGCATGCTTTCCCAAGCGCGGCGTGCCAGGTGCAAAACATGCTCGGCATTAAGGGCTGCCCGGCGTTTGACGTCGCTGCCGCATGCGCAGGTTTTACCTATGCGCTGAGCGTAGCCGATCAGTACGTGAAGTCCGGTGCCGTTAAATATGCGCTGGTGATCGGTGCTGACGTGCTGGCGCGTACCTGCGATCCGACCGATCGCGGAACGATCATTATTTTTGGTGATGGTGCGGGCGCGGTGCTGCTGGGGCAGTCCGAAGAGCCGGGTATCATCTCGACGCATCTGCATGCTGATGGCAGCTACGGCGAACTGTTGACCCTGCCTAACGCCGATCGCGTTAATCCGGACAACTCGATTTACCTGACGATGGCAGGGAACGAGGTGTTCAAGGTGGCGGTGACTGAGCTTGCACACATCGTTGATGAAACGCTGGAAGCGAATAACCTTGAACGCTCCGCGCTCGACTGGCTGGTGCCGCATCAGGCGAACCTGCGTATCATCAGCGCGACCGCGAAAAAGCTGGGCATGTCGATGGATAACGTTGTGGTGACGCTGGATCGTCACGGCAACACCTCTGCGGCGTCGGTACCGTGCGCATTTGATGAAGCGGTACGCGATGGACGAATCAAACGGGGCCAACTGGTCTTGCTTGAAGCCTTCGGTGGCGGGTTCACCTGGGGTTCCGCGCTGGTTCGTTTCTAGGATAAGGAATAAAAAATGACGCAATTTGCTTTTGTGTTCCCGGGCCAGGGCTCTCAAACCGTTGGGATGTTGTCTGAAATGGCAGCAACCTATCCGGTCATTGAAGAGACTTTCCGTGAAGCTTCTGATGCACTGGGTTATGATTTATGGGCGCTGACCCAGCAGGGGCCGGCCGAAGAGCTGAACAAAACCTGGCAGACCCAGCCCGCGCTGCTGACCGCGTCCGTTGCGCTGTGGCGTGTCTGGCAGCAGCAGGGCGGTAAAGCACCCGCGCTGCTCGCGGGTCACAGCCTGGGCGAATACTCTGCGCTGGTGTGTGCCGGTGTGATCGCGTTTGCTGACGCGGTACGTCTGGTGGAACTGCGCGGCAAATTCATGCAGGAAGCGGTGCCGGAAGGCACGGGCGGTATGTCTGCCATCATCGGTCTGGATGACGCTGCAATTGCAAAAGCATGTGAAGAATCTGCAGAAGGCCAGGTAGTCTCTCCGGTTAACTTCAACTCGCCGGGCCAGGTGGTTATTGCCGGCCATAAAGAAGCGGTTGAACGTGCAGGTGCGGCCTGTAAAGCGGCGGGTGCTAAACGTGCGCTGCCGCTGCCGGTCAGCGTGCCGTCTCACTGTGCGTTGATGAAGCCTGCCGCCGAGAAACTGGCGGTTGAGCTGGAAAAAATTACGTTTAACGCACCGACGATTTCCGTTGTGAACAACGTCGATGTGAAATGCGAAACCACGCCGGAAGCTATCCGCGACGCGCTGGTTCGCCAGCTCTACAGCCCGGTACAGTGGACCAAAACCGTTGAGTTTATGGCCTCTCAGGGCGTTGAGCATCTGTATGAAGTCGGCCCAGGTAAGGTCCTCACCGGTCTGACAAAACGTATTGTTGACACCCTGACAGCCTCGGCGATTAACGAGCCGGAAGCGATGTCAGCGGCACTCTCGCAATAAAAGAGGAATACCATGAGTTTTGAAGGAAAAATCGCCCTGGTCACTGGCGCAAGCCGCGGTATCGGGCGTGCAATTGCTGAAACACTGGTTGCGCGCGGCGCGAAGGTGATTGGAACAGCAACCAGCGAGAATGGCGCTCAGGCCATCAGCGACTATCTGGGTGCAAACGGTAAAGGTCTGGTACTGAATGTGACTGAACCTGCATCTATCGAATCTGTTCTGGAAAATATTCGCGCAGAGTTTGGCGAAGTGGATATTCTGGTAAACAATGCCGGGATCACTCGCGATAACCTGTTAATGCGAATGAAAGACGACGAGTGGAACGATATCATCGAAACCAACCTGTCATCTGTATTCCGTCTGTCAAAAGCGGTAATGCGCGCTATGATGAAAAAGCGTCATGGTCGTATTATCACTGTCGGTTCTGTGGTTGGTACCATGGGAAATGCTGGTCAGGCTAACTACGCTGCGGCGAAAGCAGGTCTGATTGGTTTCAGTAAGTCGCTGGCACGTGAAGTTGCGTCCCGCGGTATTACGGTAAACGTTGTTGCTCCGGGCTTTATTGAAACGGACATGACGCGTGCGCTGACTGATGAGCAGCGTGCGGGTACGCTGGCGGCAGTTCCGGCGGGTCGTCTTGGCGACCCTAAAGAAATCGCCAGTGCGGTTGCATTTTTAGCCTCTGACGAAGCGGGTTACATCACTGGTGAGACCCTCCACGTCAACGGCGGGATGTATATGGTTTAACCATGATGAAAAATATTTGCGTTATTAGGGCGAATGGCCTCAAAATAACGTAAAATCGTGGTACGAACTGCCGGGATTTAGTTGCAAATTTTTCAACATTTTATACACTACGAAAACCATCGCGAAAGCGAGTTTTGATAGGAAATTTAAGAGTATGAGCACTATCGAAGAACGCGTTAAGAAAATTATCGGCGAACAGCTGGGCGTTAAGCAGGAAGAAGTTGTGAACTCCGCTTCCTTCGTTGAAGACCTGGGCGCAGATTCTCTTGACACCGTTGAGCTGGTAATGGCTCTGGAAGAAGAGTTTGATACTGAGATTCCGGACGAAGAAGCTGAGAAGATCACCACCGTTCAGGCTGCCATTGATTACATCAACGGTCACCAGGCGTAAGTGAACATCTCCAGGCGGTCATTCGACCGCCTGAGTTTTATCTTTTTTAGTCCCACGAATCTCTTTTTTTATCCCTCCCTGGAGGACAAACGTGTCTAAGCGTCGTGTAGTTGTGACCGGACTTGGCATGTTGTCTCCTGTCGGCAATACCGTAGAGTCCACCTGGAAAGCTCTCCTTGCCGGTCAGAGCGGCATCAGCCTAATCGACCATTTCGATACTAGCGCCTATGCAACGAAATTTGCTGGCTTAGTAAAGGATTTTAACTGTGAAGAGATCATCTCGCGCAAAGAACAGCGCAAGATGGATGCCTTCATTCAATATGGAATTGTCGCTGGCGTTCAGGCCATGCAGGATTCTGGCCTTGTGATTACGGAAGAGAACGCAACCCGTATCGGCGCCGCTATCGGCTCCGGGATTGGCGGTCTTGGCCTGATCGAGGAAAACCATACATCTCTGATGAATGGCGGCCCGCGTAAGATCAGCCCGTTCTTCGTTCCGTCCACGATTGTTAACATGGTGGCAGGTCACCTGACCATCATGTTTGGCCTGCGTGGGCCAAGCATTTCTATCGCCACCGCCTGTACGTCTGGCGTACATAACATCGGCCAGGCCGCGCGCATTATTGCGTACGGCGATGCAGATGCTATGGTTGCGGGCGGTGCTGAAAAAGCCAGTACCCCACTGGGTGTCGGCGGTTTTGGTGCGGCGCGTGCGCTGTCTACCCGTAATGATAACCCGCAGGCGGCGAGCCGTCCGTGGGATAAAGACCGTGACGGCTTCGTGCTGGGCGACGGTGCGGGCATGATCGTACTGGAAGAGTACGAACACGCGAAAAAACGCGGTGCGAAAATTTATGCTGAAATCGTTGGTTTCGGCATGAGCAGCGATGCTTACCACATGACGTCTCCTCCTGAGAACGGCGCGGGTGCTGCGTTGGCGATGGAAAACGCGATCCGTGATGCGGGTATTACCCCAGCACAAATTGGCTACGTGAACGCGCACGGCACCTCTACGCCAGCAGGCGATAAAGCGGAAGCTCAGGCGGTTAAGTCTATCTTCGGCGAATCTGCCAGCCGCGTAATGGTGAGCTCC
>NZ_QPFW01000230.1:0-54096 GCF_008122455.1 Enterobacter sp. C6 | reverse complement strand
GCGGCATCTGGTACGATTTAGCTCCGCATCTGCTGGATCAGGCCGTCAATCTTTTTGGTCTGCCGGTGAGCATGACGGTCGATCTGGCCCAGCTCAGGCCCGGCGCGCAGACAACCGATTACTTCCACGCGGTGCTCAGTTACCCGCAGCGGCGGATTGTGCTGCACGGCACGATGGTCGCGGCCGCAGAATCGGCCCGCTATATCATTCACGGTACGCGCGGGAGCTACGTGAAGTTTGGTCTCGATCCGCAGGAAGACAGGCTTAAAAACGGTGAACGTCTGCCGCAGGAAGACTGGGGCTATGATATGCGCGACGGCGTGGTAACGCGGGTCGAAGGCGAGGAGCTGGTCGAAGAGACCTTGCTGACGATACCGGGTAACTATCCGGCGTATTATGCAGCTATCCGCGATGCGCTGAACGGCACGGGAGAGAATCCGGTCCCTGCCAGCCAGGCGATTCAGATTATGGAGCTGATTGAGCTGGGCATCGAATCTGCCAAACATCGCGCCACGCTCTGTCTGGCATAAGTTATTGACGTTGTTGTAGGCCGGGTAAGGCGTAGCCGCCACCCGGCAAAAGGGTTTACGCGGTTGCCACCTTATCCCGCAGCGCCTGCTTCTCAGCAGGCGTCAGGAAGGCAATTTCCAGCCCGTTAATCTGTGCCTGACGGATCTGCTCGCGGCTCAGACCCGCCTGCGGTGCGGCGATGTTGTACTCGTGGATAATATCCACGCCCTGAACCGCCGGGTCATCAGTGTTCAGCGAGGCCAGCACGCCGTGCTCGAGGAACGTTTTTAGCGGGTGATGCGCCAGCGTCGCCACGGTGCTGGTCTGAATGTTAGACGTCAGGCACGACTCAATCCCGATACGCTGCTCCGCCAGGAAATCCATCAGGGCGCGATCTTCGACCGCCTTCACGCCGTGACCGATACGCTCGGCGCCCAGCTCGCGGATGGCCTGCCAGATGCTTTCCGGGCCAGCCGCTTCACCCGCATGGACGGTAATGTGCCAGCCGGCATCGCGCGCGCGGTTGAAGTGGGAGAGGAACAGGCTGCCCGGGAAGCCCAGCTCGTCGCCGGCGAGGTCGATGGCGGTGATGGCATCGCGATGGGTCAGCAGCGCTTCCAGCTCCTGCAGGCAGGCGGCTTCACCGAACGTACGGCTCATAATGCCGATCAGGCGGGCCTGAACGTCGAAGGTTTTACACCCTTCGCGCACACCTTCAATGACGGCTTCCACCACGCCTGCAACGGGCAGGTTGTGGGTCATCGCCATATAGCCCGGCGAGAAGCGCAGTTCGACGTAGTGCAGGCCGTTGCGGGCTGCATCTTCGATGTTCTCAAACGCCACGCGGCGGCAGGCATCCAGCGACGCCAGCATCTTCACGCCCCAGTCGAGTTTGCTCAGGAAGCTGACCAGGTCCGGTTCATTAGAGGTCACCTGTACGTGAGGGATCAAGGACTCAAGGGTCTGAGCAGGAAGCGTTAAATTGAACTGGCGGCCAAGATCGAGGATGGTTTGGGCACGAATGTTACCGTCAAGGTGACGATGAATATCAGTTAAAGGCAGGCGTGTATCAATCATGGTCGCACTCTTTTCTGGTTAAAGTGCGCCATATTATAAAAACAAAACGGGGTAAAAAGCTATTTGCGCAAGGGAATATTCCGTTGCGCAAATTGATTACAGGAGCGTGTTAATCCCGGCTATGAGGCGTTGCACGCCTTGTTCCAGCTTGCTGCGCGGGCAGCCCGCATTCAGGCGAACAAAGCCATTTCCTTCTTTACCGTAGGTATATCCCGGCATGATGGCGACTTTTTGCTGCTCGATCAGTACTTTTTGCAGCTCCCGATCGTCAATGTTCAGCGGGCGCAGATCGATCCAGGCCAGATAGGTCGCTTCGGGCGGCTGCCAGTTCAGTTTCGGAAAAGCGCGGTTTACTTCCTGCGCGATATACAACAAATTCTCTTCCAGATAACCCCGCAGGGCATCCAGCCACGGCTCCCCCTGCTGATAGGCGGCGATATGCGCCGTCAGCGCCAGCACGGAAGGGGAAGAGAGCCCGTCCCGGCCTTTTAGCGCGCTGAGGTAACCGTTACGGCTCTCTTCATCGCCAATCAGGCCGTAAGCGCCCGTCAGCGCCGGAATATTAAAGCTTTTCGAGCCGGAGGTGAGAAGCGCCCATTTGCCGCTCGCCACCGCGTTCCACGGCGTGTGACGACGCTCTCCCCACACCATGTCCATATGGATTTCATCGCTGATAACCGCCACGTCATAGCGTGCGCACAGTTCCGCCATCTGCGTCAGCTCATCCCGCGTCCAGACCTTGCCGGTCGGGTTTTGCGGGCTGCACAGCAGTAAAATTTTGTTTTCCGGTTTCGCCAGCGCCGCTTCGAGGGCCACCATATTGCCCTGCCAGCCTGCAGCCTGCTTTTCCATCTCAACCGCCACAACACGACGCGCGTTACCCTCTATGGCTTTATAAAACGCATCGTATGCCGGGGTGTGGACAACCACGCCGTCGCCGGTGTTTGACCAGAGACGAATCAGCTCTGACACCATGTAGATAACGGAAGGGCCATAAACGATCGATTCGGTCTCAATCTGACTGTGAAAGCGCTGCTGGAACCAGTGCGCAACGGCGGCGAGAAACTCATCGTTCTTCCAGCGGCTGTAGCCCAACACGCCGTGATTGATGCGCTGATGCAGCGCGTCGGTAATGCAGGGCGCGGTGGCGAAATCCATATCCGAGATGGTGAAGGGCAGCAGGTCGGCCGCGCCAAAGCGGTCGGCGACGTAGTCCCACTGCGTACACCAGGTGCCGTGTCGATCCACGACGGTAGAGAAATCAAACATGACGTTAATCCTTAAAGTAAAACCCCCTCATGAGAGGGGGCTGAGGCATCAGGCTTCTACTGTTCGCATCAGGGTAGCCAGCTCATCCTTCACCGACTGTACCTGCGGGCCGATAACCACCTGCAAATTGTGCTGATTTAACTGTACCACGCCGATAGCCCGGTTGGCTTTCAGGGCGTTGGTATCCACTTTTGACATATCCGCCACCGACAAACGCAGGCGGGTAATGCAGTTATCCAGCGAGGTAATGTTATCCGCACCGCCCAGCGCCGCCAGAATGGCAGGGGTGTTGTAGCCGGATTTGCCCACGGTACCGGCAACCGCCTGTTCCACGCTGGTGGCCGTATCGGTATCGCGGCCTGGCGTTTTCAGGTTAAAGCGGGTGATGGCGAAGCGGAAGATCCCGTAGTACACCACGAACCAGATTGCCGCCACGACCGGGACCAGATACCACTTGGTGGAGAGGCCGTGCAGGATGCCGAACACCACGAAGTCGATGACGTTGCCGTCGGTGTTACCGATAGTGACGCCCAGCACCGCCATCACGGTAAAGCCCAGACCGGTCAGCACAGCGTGAATCAGATACAGCACCGGCGCAACGAACAGGAACAGGAACTCGATTGGCTCGGTGGTACCACCTACGACGCAGGCGATCACGCCGGAAATCAGCAGCCCTTTAATTTTATGACGGTTTTCCGGGCGTGCGCAGTGGTACATCGCCAGCGCGGCACCCGGCAGGCCGCCGAGGAAGGCAGGCATTTTACCCTGAGACAGGAAGCGGGTGGCGCTTTCGGAGAAGCCGTGGGTGGTCGGGCAGCTCAGCTGCGCCTGGAAGATGGTCAACGCACCGCTCACGTCGTGGCCGCACACCTCCATCGTCCCGCCCGCTTCGGTGAAGCGAATCAGGGCCACCAGGATGTGCTGCAGGCCAAACGGCAGGAGCAGACGCTCGCCGGTGCCGAAGATCATCGGACCGAAATCTCCCGCGCCGTTGATGATGCGGCCAATGCCGTTGATGCCCAGCGCAAAGACCGGCCAGATCAGCGGAATGATCAGACCAAACAGGCCCATCACCACCAGGGTGATAATCGGCACGAAGCGGGTGCCGCCGAAGAAGGCCAGGGCATCCGGCAGACGGATATTGTGGAAGCGCTCGTGCAGCATCCAGATAATCACACCCGCGATCACCGCCCCGAGGATCCCGGTATCAATAGACTGGATGCCAATCACGCTCTGAATGTTGTTGGCCTTCAGCACGGCAGCGTCGGTGGTCGGCAGTATGCCTTTCGCGGTCAGCCAGAAGTTAACCGCGAGGTTCATCACCGCGTAACCCACAAAACCGGCAAACGCCGCGACGCCTTTATTTTCGCGCGCCAGGCCCAGCGGGATAGCGATACAGAACATGACGGGCAGGAAGCTAAACGCAAAGGAGCCGACTTTACTCATCCAGATAAAGATGGCCTGCAGCACGGGAGTACCGAGGAACGGGATCAGCGTGATGACGTCTTTACTGCTTAGCGAGCTGCCGATCCCGAGCATGATCCCGCAGAACGAGAGGAGTGCCACGGGCAGCATAAAGGTTTTACCCAGTTGCTGGAAAAATTCCCACAGCGATATTTTTTGTGCTGCTTTCGCCGTCATAAAACGACTCCTTTATTGTTAAAATGAGTTTGTCTGCTTCAATGCTGCGAGAAGATAAAACGTTTTATCAAAGTTTAGTGCGCGCTAAATCACATTCTCAGGCTTTGACTGGTAGTATAAAGATAACGTATTGATAAAAGGTTTTACCGATCTCATTTCAGGGAGTCACGCCGACACATGGCTGTAGCGAAAAAAATCACCATCAACGATGTCGCGCTTGCGGCGGGCGTTTCCGTCAGCACCGTTTCTCTGGTGCTAAGTGGGAAGGGGCGCATCTCTCCTGCCACCGGTCAGCGGGTGAACGAGGCGGTTGAACAGCTGGGCTTTGTGCGTAACCGTCAGGCGTCGGCGCTGCGCGGCGGGCAAAGCGGGGTGATTGGCCTGATTGTTCGCGATCTGACGTCACCTTTCTATGCGGAGTTAACAGCCGGGTTAACCGAAGCGCTTGAAGCACAGGGGCGGATGGTCTTTCTGCTTCACGGCGGTCGCGAGGCCGATCAGCTGCTTTCCCGGCTCGATATGCTGCTGAATCAGGGTGTGGACGGGGTGATCGTCGCCGGGGCATCGGGCGTGGGCAGCGAACTGTGCGAGCGCGCGGCCGAAAAAGGCGTGCCGCTGGTGTTTGCCTCGCGCGCCAGCTACCTCGACGAAGCCGATACGCTACGCCCGGATAACATGCAGGCCGCGCAAATGCTGACCGAGCATCTTATTCGTCGCGGGCATCAGCGCATTGCCTGGCTGGGCGGTAAAAGCTCGTCCCTGACCCGCGCCGAGCGGGTAGGCGGCTACTGCGCGACGCTGATTAAATACGGCCTGCCGTTCCACAGCGAGTGGGTCGTGGAGTGTGAATCCAGCCAGAAGAAAGCGGCGGAAGCGATTGGCGCGCTGCTGCGAAGCAGCCCGACGATCAGCGCCGTGATTTGCTATAACGATGTGATTGCCATGGGCGCCTGGTTTGGCCTGATCCGCGCCGGGCGTCAGAGCGGCGAGGGCGGGGTGGAAACCTTCTTCGGCCACCAGGTGGCGCTGGGGGCGTTCGCCGACGTCGGGGAAAACGCCCTCGACGACCTGCCGATCGTCTGGGCCACCACCCCAGCGCGGGAGATGGGTTACACCCTGGCGGACAGGATTATGCAGCGCATCGACAATGCGGATGTGCAGGCCGGGCACCAGATTGTGGCAGCGCGGCTGGTGACGGTGAAATAATCTCCGCTGCACATCGCCCGGCGGCGCTGTGCTTGCACGGGCCTACAAGGTCGATCGTAGGCCGGGTAAGCGTCGCCGCCACCCGGCAATAAAAAACCCCTCATGCGAGGGGTTTTGACGTTTACTGCTGCGGTGCCGCCGGTTCGGCTGGCGCTGCCGGTTCAGCCGGTTCCGGCATCCCCAGAGCAGGCATACCGAACATGCCGACGAAGTCTTCCAGCGGCATCTTGTCGCCGTTGAGCGTGACCTGGCCGTTGGCGTACTGCAGGCTGGTGGAAATCGTGTTGTTTTCCACTTTGGTGATGCGGAACATCTGGCCCATGGCCGCCAGACCTTTCACCTGCTGGTTCGCCAGCTTGCCGGCATCTTCATCGCCGTAGCCTTCCAGCTTCGCAATCTGGGTCATAAACTCGGTCGCCATATCCATCGGAATGGTCAGCTTGCTGTCGAGCGACTTCACGCTGCGATCCACTTCCTGCGCCAGCGTCTGCGGTTCACCCGTTGCGGTGGCCGGATCTTTCAGGAACAGAGACAGGTTGAAGCTGGTTTCGCCTTTGCTGTTTTTCCAGCTCAGCGGAGCAACGGTTATCACCGGCTCGCCTTTCAGCAGGATTGGCAGGTTGTTGAACAGCACCGCCATCGCCTGCTGCTGGTACACTTCCGGGTTCTGCTGCAGCGCGGTATCGGTCAGCAGCGCCTGGCTCTCTTTACTGTATTTCTGGCTAAACTCGTGCCACGCCTGGCCGTCGATATTGCCGATCTTCAGCGACAGTTTGCCGGTGCCCAGATCCTGATTCTGTACTTTCAGGCTCTTCAGCGTGTAATCCAGCTGGGTATTGATGCTCTTACCGTCTTTGGAAACGTCGGATTTGCCGTTGACGTCCATGCCTTCCAGCACGGCCATCTCTTTCCCTTCAACCGCAATGGCGACTTTATCGAGAGACAGTTTTTGATCGCCAATACGCTCCTGGAAATCGGTCATTCGGCTGTTGCCGTCGGCTTTCAGGTTGCTGAAGGTGAGCTGAACTTTTTGGTTATATTCGTTCACGGCATTGACCAGGCCGCTCTCCGCTTCACCCGTCAGGGAGAACACGTTTCCGTCGCGGTCAGCATCGAGTTTGAAGTGGCCGCCGCTGAAGGCGACTTTTTCATTCTCTTTCTCGTAGTTCAGCGCTTTCAGCGCAATATCGGAACTGGTGTCACCGGCATAGCTAATTCGGGTATTAATGTCGAAAGGCGATTCATTCTTCGCCAGGTCAAACAGCGGTTTGGTGACGTCGTTATTCACCAGCACGGTATGAACGGACGCCATCGACGGGATCAGGTTAAAGGACTTCAGCTGCGCCAGCGGCAGCGGACCGTGGCTCACCACTTCGTCCAGCACCACGCTCTGGCCCGGTTTCAGCCAGCCGTTTTCAGCACCGGCAACTGGCTTCACCACCAGCTGCATACGGCTGGTAAACACACCGCGGTGATAGTTCTGGTAGCTCAGTTCCAGACCTGCTTCCGGCGCGCTGCGCTTAATCTCTCCGTTAGCCTGCGCCACCATCTCAGCCAGACGGCCTTCCAGCTGTTTCCCGGTAAACCAGGAGGCACCCGTCCAGACCACGCCTAACGCTACAATCACTCCTACCGCTACGACCGATTTTTTCATTGCGACTATCCCTAAAATGAAACCAGGCGGTAAAAACCGCCTGGAGATATTAAGCCTGCAACTAGCTTAGCAAGAGTTGTTAAAAAATTCAGTAAGTGCTTAAAGCTTATTGAAAACGCGCGCGAGGCGACCGGTGCCGCTCACGCTGACCGGGGACTCATTGGCTGCAACGAATGCTGACTCACCGGGCTTAAGCACCAGACGCTGTTCGCCTTTGCGCAGCGTCGCTTCGCCTTCAACGCAGAACAGAATCGCCGCGCTCTCCTGAGCCACCGACGTTTCGGCGCTGCTCAGGTCGTGCAGGGAGAAGGCAAAATCCTCAACCGGGATCGGGAAGTCCAGCTCTGCGCCGTTTTTCACCGGCTGCGTCAGCAGCTCCGCGGCAGGTTTCGCCACGAACTTCACGTTGGCAACCAGCTCAGGAATGTCGATGTATTTCGGCGTCAGGCCCGCGCGCAGCACGTTATCGGAGTTGGCCATCACCTCCAGCGCCACGCCCTGCAGGTAGGCGTGCGGGGTTTCCGCGAACAGGAACATTGCCTCGCCCGGGTTCAGCTTCACCACGTTCAGCAGCAGAGGGGAGAACAGGCCGCTATCGTCCGGGTAGAATTCGGAAATCAGACGAATAGTCTCCCACGGTTCACCTTGCTGGCTGTCCAGGGCGGCTTTCAGCACCGCCAGCGCGTGGGATTTCTCTTCACCCTGCATATTCAGCAGGCTGGCAAACAGCTGGCTCAGCGCGTCGGCGTTCGGGTTTTCGAGGAAGTGGGCGATAGCCTTGTTGGCACCCGCGACCGGTTGCAGCAGAGAAATGATCTCCGAAAACTCGCGGAACGCGTTCATCGCCAGGAACGGCGTCAGCGCGAACACCAGCTCCGGCTTGTGGTTGGGATCTTTGTAGTTACGCTCGGCGGCGTCTAACGGGATACCCGCCGCGTTCTCTTTCGCAAAGCCGATTTCAGAGGCTTGCTTGTTCGGGTGAACCTGGATGGAGAGCGGCTGGTCGGCGCACAGCACCTTAAACAGGAACGGCAGTTCGCCGAAGCGGCGAGCGACCTTGTCACCCAGCAGCGCGGCTTTATCGGCATCAATCACGTCGCGCAGGCTGCGTACCTGGCCGCTGGCGTCTTCAATTTTTGAGCTGCTCTTCGGGTGCGCGCCCATCCACAGTTCTGCCATCGGCAGGTTGTTCGGGTTCGCGATACCGTAGAGATCCGTTAACGCAGTTTTACTTCCCCAGGCGTAGTTTTGCACTGAGTTAATGAGTTTTTGCATTATCAAGCCCTGATTCAATTGTGGAATTAACTCCGGGTATTAAAGCAATAAACCTCATGGAAGTAACCTGTGGATGTAAAAAGTCGTACTAGTCTCAGTTTTTGTTAAAAAATTGTGTAGGATAAGCTGACTCGCTTTTAAGCCGGGCAGCGGAACATCTGCCCTGAATAAACAGACCGAAGCAGTAAGTGAGAGACCAATGTCGAATAAACCCTTCCATTATCAGGATCCTTTCCCCCTCAGTAAGGATCAGACCGAGTATTACCTGTTAACCCGCGATCACGTCTCCGTTTCTGAGTTTGAAGGACAAGAGATCCTCAAAGTCGACCCGCAGGCGCTGACGCTGCTGGCGCAGCACGCTTTCCACGACGCCTCGTTTATGCTCCGTCCTGCGCACCAGCAGCAGGTGGCCGATATCCTGAGCGACCCGCAGGCCAGCGAAAACGATAAATACGTTGCCCTGCAGTTCCTGCGTAACTCAGACATCGCCGCGAAAGGCATTCTGCCAACCTGTCAGGATACCGGCACGGCGATCATCGTCGGTAAAAAAGGCCAGCGCGTCTGGACCGGCGGCGGTGATGAAGCGGCGCTGGCGCACGGTGTTTATAACACCTACACCGAAGACAACCTGCGCTATTCGCAAAACGCCGCGCTGGACATGTACAAAGAGGTCAACACCGGCACCAACCTGCCAGCACAGATTGACCTCTACAGCGTCGACGGTGATGAGTACAAATTCCTCTGTATCGCCAAAGGCGGCGGTTCAGCCAACAAAACCTATCTCTACCAGGAAACCAAAGCGCTGCTCACCCCGGGTAAGCTGAAGAACTACCTGGTTGAGAAGATGCGCACCCTCGGCACCGCGGCGTGCCCGCCGTACCATATCGCGTTTGTGATTGGCGGTACCTCGGCTGAAAGCACGCTGAAAACCGTCAAGCTGGCCTCAACCAAATACTATGACGGCCTGCCTACCGAAGGTAACGAGCACGGCCAGGCGTTCCGCGACGTACAGCTTGAGCAGGAACTGCTGGAAGAGGCGCGTAACCTGGGTCTCGGCGCGCAGTTTGGCGGCAAATACTTTGCCCACGACGTGCGCGTGATCCGTCTGCCGCGTCACGGTGCCTCCTGTCCGGTCGGTATGGGTGTCTCCTGCTCTGCGGATCGCAACATCAAGGCCAAGATCAACCGCGAAGGCGTGTGGATCGAAAAACTGGAAAACAACCCGGGCAAGTACATTCCGGAAGAGCTGCGTAAAGCGGGTGAGGGTGAAGCGGTTCGCGTTGACCTGAACCGTCCGATGAAAGAAATTCTGGCGCAGCTTTCGCAGTATCCGGTCTCGACCCGTCTCTCCCTGAACGGCACGATTATCGTGGGGCGCGACATCGCGCACGCGAAGCTGAAAGAGCGTCTGGACAATGGCGAAGGGCTGCCGCAGTACATTAAAGATCACCCAATCTACTACGCTGGCCCGGCGAAAACGCCTGAAGGCTACGCCTCTGGCTCGTTAGGCCCAACCACGGCAGGGCGTATGGACTCGTATGTCGACCAGCTGCAGGCCAACGGCGGCAGCATGATCATGCTGGCGAAAGGTAACCGCAGCCAGCAGGTGACGGACGCCTGCCACAAGCACGGCGGCTTCTACCTCGGCAGTATCGGCGGCCCGGCAGCGGTGCTGGCGCAGGGCAGCATCAAGAGCCTGGAGTGCGTGGAATACCCGGAACTGGGCATGGAAGCGATCTGGAAAATTGAAGTGGAAGATTTCCCGGCGTTTATCCTCGTGGATGACAAAGGCAACGACTTCTTCAAGCAGATTCAGTCGTCCCAGTGTTCGGCATGTGTGAAGTAATTCTGTAAATTGCCGGGTGGCGCTGACGCTTACCCGGCCTGCATTCTCGTAGGTCGGGTAAGGCGCAGCCGCCACCCGACACCAAAAAGAGCGCACAAAGCGCCATAACGTTTCTCAGAAGTCATCAATACTTATCCCTTAAGCATGTGAGCAATCCCTCTTTTGTTATCAAGGAGAAAGTAATGACCACGGTACGCCATGAGAAAGATTCGATGGGCGCCATCGACGTCCCGGCCGACAAGCTATGGGGCGCGCAAACCCAGCGTTCGCTGGAGCATTTCCGTATCTCGACTGAAAAGATGCCCGTCTCGCTGATTCAGGCGCTGGCGCTCACCAAACGTGCAGCTGCGAAAGTGAACCAGGATTTAGGCCTGCTGACGGCAGACAAAGCGACCGCCATCATCAACGCCGCCGACGAAGTGCTGGCGGGTAAGCATCCCGATGAATTCCCCCTCGCCATCTGGCAGACCGGTTCCGGCACCCAAAGCAATATGAACATGAACGAAGTGCTGGCGAACCGGGCAAGCGAACTGCTGGGCGGCGTGCGCGGCATGGAGCGTAAGATCCATCCGAACGATGACGTCAACAAAAGCCAGAGCTCTAACGACGTCTTCCCGACGGCGATGCACGTGGCGGCGGTGATTGCTATCCGCGAGCAGCTTATTCCGCAGCTCAACGTTCTGAAATCCACGCTCAATGAGAAAGCGCAGGCCTTCCGCGACATCGTTAAAATTGGCCGTACGCACCTGCAGGACGCCACGCCGCTGACGCTCGGCCAGGAGATTTCCGGCTGGGTGGCGATGCTGGAACATAACCTGAAGCATATTGAGTACAGCCTGCCGCACCTGGCGGAGCTGGCGCTCGGCGGGACGGCGGTCGGGACCGGGTTAAACACCCATCCAGAATACGCGGTGCGCGTGGCGGAGGAGCTGGCAAACATCACCGGGCAGTCGTTCGTCACGGCGCCCAACAAGTTCGAAGCGCTGGCGACCTGCGATGCGCTGGTCCACACCCACGGCGCGCTGAAAGGGCTGGCGGCATCATTAATGAAAATCGCCAACGACGTGCGCTGGCTGGCCTCGGGCCCGCGCTGCGGCATTGGTGAAATCAGCATTCCGGAAAATGAGCCGGGCAGCTCCATCATGCCGGGTAAAGTCAACCCGACCCAGTGTGAAGCCATGACTATGCTCTGCTGTCAGGTACTGGGCAACGACGTGGCCGTCAACCTGGGCGGCGCGTCCGGCAACTTCGAGCTGAACGTCTATCGCCCGATGGTGATCCACAACGTTCTGCAATCGATTCGTCTGCTGGCGGACGGGATGGAGAGCTTTAACGAGCACTGTGCGGTAGGGATTGAGCCGAATCGCGAGCGTATCAGCCAGTTGCTCAATGAATCCCTGATGCTGGTGACGGCGCTGAATACCCATATCGGCTACGACAAGGCCGCCGAGATCGCTAAAAAAGCGCATAAAGAGGGGCTGACGCTGAAAGCCTCCGCCCTGGCGCTGGGCTATCTGACGGAGGCGGAGTTCGACGCCTGGGTTCGCCCGGAAGCGATGGTCGGTAGCCTGAAATAATCAACCCGCCACATACAGGTGCAGCCGCGGAATAATCAGCTGCAGCGGCTGCGCCTGAGGCCTGTAACGGTGCTGGACATTGTCCGCATCGTAATTCAAAAGCTCACCAATATCCGGCACGATGGCCCCCTGATTGGCATCAAAGAGCGCAATCAGCGGCGTCGGACAGGCATACTGAACCTGTTTTTGCTGACCGGAATACCAGACGCGGGCGATAGGCTGCACCTTCACCGGGCGCTTAATTTTGAGGCGCGTATCCGCCGGTAGCGAGGCGATGCTGTGGTACTCCTGTTCCAGGCGCTCAATCCACTGCTCACGCGACCACGGCGCGACGGTGCGCGGCGTCTTCAGGCTTTTTTCCAGCTGCGCCAGAATTTCATCCCGGGTGAAGTTTTTAATGATGTGCTTATTCGCCCAGCCGAAGCGCAGCGTGGCGGGGTGACGCAGTACCGTCAGCGTGCGATAGGCATTCAGGGTAATTAACCCAGGAAGCTGACGGTGCACCCATTCAAACCGGGCGGCAGGGGCGAGGCCGGACTCTTCGGTAACGATCTTTTCAAATGCCGCTTTCAGGGTGTTGATATGGGTAATCCGGGCTTCCAGCGCTTCGCGCGTTGTCGCATCGGTTTTCAGGCAAATCACGCCGGGCAGACGCACGGCCGCCTTACTGCTGCGGTTTTCAGACTGCTGCTGGATAAACAGGCGACGATAGTGTTTCAGCGCCAGCTCAAGGGCGGCGCTGCCGATGTGCTGTTCAACCTCGATGGTGTCCAGCGGGTCGTGTTCTGCCCCTTTAGCTACCTCGGGCAGGGTAAAGACGCGCGCAGCCAGCAGACGGCAGGTCTGCAAACGTTCGGTCAGGGTCAGGAGCTCGTGTTCTATTTCCCGAAACGTGCTGTTCAGCCGTTCGAGGAGATCGTAAGTCGCCATAAACACTCTCATTAGTTACAACATACTTATCATATAGCACAGCACGCCGGGTCAGGCCAGCGTGCGGTTTAGGTCAGACAGGAACGGGAAGGGCGATGTTGTGGTATACCGGCCAGCTAAAGCAGAAGCGCGCGCCGCCAAGCTCGCTCTCCTCGCAATGCACCGTGCCGCCCATTGCCTGCGCGATAGAGTAGACAATCGCCAGCCCCAGGCCACATCCGCCAGTAGCGCGATCGCGGCTGGGGTCGAGGCGGACAAACGGTTCAAACACGGTTTCTCGCGCTTCCGGAGCTATCCCCGGGCCGTCATCCTCAACCGTCAGGCTGGCCTGACTGCCCTGCAAATCCAGCCCAATCTGTAGCGTACTTTCGCTGTAGCGCATGGCGTTGTTCATCAGGTTGTCCAGCACGCGTTCCATCAGGCGCATATCGAGCGCGCCGTAATCACCCGGCGTCACGCGCGTTAACAGCGTGCGCTGCGGGTTCACGCTTTGGACATCGTCAATATGGGTTTGCAGCCACGCGGGCAGATCCGGCGTGCTGAGGTTCAGTTCGTTTTGCGGGCGATCGAGGCGCGCATAGGTCAGCAGCTCCTCAATCAGCGCCTCAAGCTGGCCAATGTCGCGGTTAAGCGCCTGAGACTCCGCTTCCGTCAGATTTTCGCTCATCTCCAGACGATAGCGCAGGCGCACCAGCGGCGTGCGCAGCTCGTGCGCAATTCCGTCGATCAGCTGCTTTTTACTGGCGATCAGGGCATTGATGTTATCGGCCATCTGGTTAAAGGCCACGCCCAGACGTTCAAAGCTGGAACCGCTGTCGAAGTGAATGCGTTCGGTAAAATGCCCCTCGCCAAAACGCTGCGCGGCGGATTCCAGCTTCAGCATGTCCTGCCAGTGCGGGCGCATCCAGATAAAAACCGGAAACGCGAGCGAGATGGCGATAAAGGCCATCAGCGCCATGTCCAGCAGGCGCATTTGGTGCAGATAATAGAGATAGGGAACCGGGCCGACGGCCAGCACGTAATGGCTGCGCGGGATACGCTGGATAAAGGTGTATTTCTCATCCAGCGCGACGATGTCCCCGTCGCGCAGACGCTGCATGGCGGGTGGGTCCAGCTCAAAATTTTTTAAGGGCTCGATGCGTAAATCGAACGAGAGATTCAGATCCAGCTCTTTCAGGGTTTTCGCCCAGTCGTGCGGCGGGATCTCTCTTAGCTCGCTGCGCATCAGATAGAGCGAGCTTTTCATCAGGTCGTCCAGCGACTGCCTGCCTGCACGTTCGGCGGTGAATTTATAGACCAGCCCGACCAGCATGGTCATGACCAGGAAGCAGACAAACAGCAAAAGATAAAACTGCACAAACAGCTTTTTCATTAAATATCACCGGGAAATCAAGTAATTAACTACTTTGTTTATACCTTCAGGGGCACTATAGGGGCATTTGCATATCCGCCAAAGCGCTGATTCAAAAATGATACCTGATCGCTATCGAGAGCATTTATCCACGCAGAGTATACATGGAAGACCATCTCTGCATTCTCATGACCCATCTGATTCGCTATAAAAGCAGGATTAGCACCTGCCGACAACATCCAGCACGCATATGTATGACGCAGCTGATAGGGGCGTCTGCGGCGAATTCCCGATCGTCTTACCGTAATATCCCATAATGACACAATTGAACTGACTGAATAGTACGCAGCTTGCTTGCCTTTCTGGGGGCGAGGCATAAACACAAAGTGCAGCTTTTGCGTTTCCGTTTTTCCGAACTCCCGGTGGTGAAAAGTGATTGGTACTTTAGGGGCACTCCCCGTAAGCTCCTTTTGAGCTCGCAAAGCCTCCAGAGCCGGCTCCAGTAACTTTATAGTCCGATATCCAGCTTCGGTTTTAGGTGGTCCAAAAAAGCCTTCCTGAGTTAGATTGCGTGCAATCGTAGCTTCGCCGGAATTAAGATCGATATCTTCCCATGCAAGAGCGCAAAGCTCCCCAGGCCGAACACCGGTGTAAGCAAAAAATTGCCACATGTTTTTCTGCTGAGTCGGAGCAGTCTCTTTCAACTGCTCAAATTCATGTCTCAGCAGTGGATCGGGTTTTGTTTGCCCTTTGCGAAGCCTTTTTATCCCGACATATGGTTGATATGAAATGACTTTATTTTTGACCGCATAGTCGAGGATTTGTCGCAGGATGGCCAGATAATAATCTACTGTTCTAACGGCGCGGCCGGTTTTATTTCTCCTCTTTACGGGAGCATAGTTAGTCTCGCCAGTCAGTAATTCCTTTCTCCAGCCCAGAATGTCGCTGTTGGTGATGGATGCAACCAGCGTTTCAGGGCCGATTAGTTTTGTTAACGTTCTTACAGCTATCCCATAGCTTCTTGTGGCATTGGGTGAGAGATCGATTTTATGGTTTTCATACCAGGTTGATGCAAGTTCGGAGAACGTCGTAATGTTTTTAGATGTATAAAACTTTGCTGCCACCTTTGACTCCGGGAACACGTCCCGGTAGTCAAAAGTGCCCAGCTGAATCTCGCTTACAATTTTGGCCCTTAGATTCCCGGCTTTTTTGAGATTCGGAGCATTTACGATCCATCCTTTCAATGTTTCTCGACATCTAACGCCCTGAAACTTGAAACTTATTCGTATCTTATTGTTGTGGATCTCAACACCCGTTGGCATTGCAGCCATTATGCCTCCTTCACAAACCTGTTAATGTTTGGGATGTTGTACCAGACAAGTCCTCGCTCTTCGGAGCTGCTTCCATCCAATGGGATTCTCTTAAAATGAACACTTTCTACCCAGGAGGTTTGGCGATAGCTTTTAATCTGACGATCTGTAAGGCCTGTCTTCTCTTTTAGTTTTGAAGCAACGCCCCATTCTGAATCGTAAATTACCTGCGACATGGTTCACCTCAGGTAACCGGCATGAGTATAGATATGCCGGTCTTTAGTCGTTGATATTTCAGTTTCAGTTTGCCTGGCCGGGCAGGGAACGCAGTCGGCGCATGCCGGTCATTGCTGTGGCCACGTAGCTTGCCTTGCAGTTGACTACTTCAACCCAGACCTTCACGCCTTCCACTTTCACCGTATAGGTCTCTTTCATCTTGCTGCGCCCATAGTCACCATATCTTTGCTGGTGGGCTGCGAGTGCGATTTCACATGCCTGGCGAGCTAAAGGGGATTGCTTACTGCCTCGATTAATCAGTCGCATTTCTTCTCCTTGAGGGAGGGTTTCCCCTCCCGATCTCGTTAGTCCACGTATTCCGGTTTCATATCCGCCAGGGTGATGCTGAACTGACTATGCAGTTCGTCGCCCAGATGGCGTTTCGACGATGCAAGAACGCGCTCTACTTCTGCGAACCGCGCAGCTGCATCGGGCTCATCTGAAGGTGGCAAGGAATTGATGGCTGCTTCGACTTTGTTCCGTGCATCAACTAGGTAATAACGCTTCACGGCCTTGTTTTTCAGCTCAGTGAACAGGGCAGAACCCAGCGTTGCTTTGACGGTTTCAATATCTGCGCGCAGAGCTTTAGCGCTATCCACATCCTGAGCCGCCTCGATGCGATCACGAAAATCATCAGCAAGTGCATCGATGTTTTGAGCTGATTCCTGGGCCGTTTGAGTGGTAGTGACGTTGTCACCTGAAATGTCTACAAGGCTTACGTGCTGCGCCGGTACGAGGTTTATCTCTCGTTCTTCTCGTCGATCATCGAGTTCATCCGGGGTGTAGACGCCCAGAATCACATCCGGGCAGAACAGCCTCGCCCAGCGTTTGACTGCTAGGTACGCCAGCTGCTGGCGAGGGTCGTCAGCCCAAAGGGTAGAGTTTCGGGTACGGGCCTGAGCCAGCAGCAAATCGAGTTCTCTCGGCTGATCTTCGCCTTTAAGCGTTGCGCGGATAATGATGCCGATCCCGGCTTCGTCAGCCAGGGGCCAGCCCGGGACGCGGTACTCGCCTTTGTCTCCTTTACGGATATGGAATTTTCCAACGACCTTTTCCCATGGCCCATACCACTCATATTCAAAACGGCTGGCCAGCACGCCGCTGCGCGAGATGACGGCATTAACCAGCTGCGCTTCATACCCGAGCACACCGTTAATTAGGTGCGTCTTCTGCGCCACGGCAAAGGGATTCATCTGCCACTGTGCCGCTTGCATCGCTACAGCCATGCAGTCGGCCTGATTGCCCTGCAAGTGTTTAGGAACAGTAGCAGTGCCCTGGGCCATAATCTGCGCGAACGTGCTGATGGCGTTCAGATACTGGGAATCGAACAAAGCCACGTTGGAGTTAATAACGGTGTTCTGGTCAGCAACGGTAACGTTTGTGTTATGCATAAATCCCCCTTAAGCCTGAGCGCGCAGCGCTTCGAGGCGGCGCAGGTCGAAATCGTTCAGTTCATCTGTGTAATCGGTAGTGATCGGCGCTGGCCACTCGCCCGTATCCTAGCAGTGAGCAGTATCCGTGGCCGGAGCCGGTGTATTACCACATCTGCCTCGAACTGCGTCGCCGCGGAATCGATGGCCAGTTGTGTCAGAAAGAGCTCGAGCGTGAGGCCAGCGATATTTTGGATATGTGGGAAAAGCGGGTGCTGGCCGGGAAGCCGATCCCGCCTGTTCGGAGGGCGTTGGCTGCACCAGTTGCTCCTAAGGGACCGACACCGGCGGAGCTTTTGAAAGCTAAATATCAGCTGATGAAAGCCGATGGCAGGGCATAGTGAGGAAATGGTCTGTTATGAGCGAGGAGCAGACATTCCTGGACAATCATTTACGTACTGACGTTTTTGTTTAAAGGGTCAATAGCGTTTTAAGTTTGCATGACCCTGTCAGCCATCTACTCGTGGTTATGGTCTCTTAGAAAAACGGTCAGTACGTCTTTGGGCGGGGTTACACCACTTTCTGAAAGTAGCCAACCTACAGCACCGCGATGATATGTCCCGTGAAACAGCACATGATTGAGCATATCGGCCGCCTTCATCTCACCATGTCCGCCATCGACAAACTGGAATTTAATTGTTTCCGCAAGGTCAGCAAGGGACATAGAATTGACACGTTGAATATACCAGTCTGTACATTCTGTCATCGTTATCAGAAGCTCATCAGCGGAGGGGGTCTCCGGCGTGTTCAGTGCAGTGTAGAAATGTTTCTGCCCGGTAATGTTAGCCTTGAAGATCATATCAACAACATGTATGTGATTCATCAATCTGAGCGTCAGATGACGTTTTTCTGCATTCGCAGACGCATCAATTCTTTTAATCGCTTGTAGTGTTTCAATATCTATCCAGCGCTTGTATCTAAACAGCGTAACTACAGTGTCAGTACCCATGTGTCACCTCTTTTATGCATTTTATTATCATATCAGTAACAAAAAAGGCTCTCTACTAACTTCCGCTTCTGGCACAGGGCGGACGTACTGACGAGACTGAAGGTCCGCTGTGAGCGAGGTGCGGACGTCTCATCCCAGGAAGAAAGTAAAAAAACCGCCTCACGGCGGCTTATGTGTCCAGTCAGGAAGTTGCGCTTGCGAGCCTTGCTGCAAATCCAATGAAGAACATCCCTACCAGCGCGTTTCCGATTGCAGAAAGACGTCGGTTGCCTTTAAGACGGCTAAGCAGATAAGAGCCGCAGAAAACGAGAAAGCCGAAATAAACGAGAGTAATTGCGAACATTACTGCTGCCAGAATGATAAAAGCCATCCAGGAGTGTTCAGCCTGAACATTAATGAACTGTGCGAAGAAAGATATATAGAACAGCAGCGTCTTTGGATTCAATAGCGTAACCAGCATTCCGCGTCCGATGATCCCTCCGGTATCAGCTGAAGATTTCTTTTCCTCACTCGTTTCGACAGCCGGCTTAAAGATTGCGCGTATTGTCTGGACACCGAGATAGAAAAGATAAGCAGCGCCTGCGTACTTGATGGCGTTAAACAAGGAAGGGGTTGAGCTTATAACCGCCGCCAGCCCACACCATGCCAGAAGAACCAGAATAACGTCGCTCAGCAGAATGGAAAATATTGCAGCAAAGCCCCGCTTGATGCCGCTGGTAATGCTCGTTTTAATCACGAACATGGTTTCAGGGCCAGGCACAAGGACTATCAGCGTCGCCCCAAGCAGGTACGTCCAGAAATTCACGACACCAAAATCAGCAAACATTTTCACTCCAGTTCTCTCGTTTTCAACGAGGCTATTCTAATGGAACCAGCGAAGATGAAAACACATCACGGCTACTTTCTTGGTAAGCCAATGTCTGCTGTTGGCACAAAGCGGACGACCATCATGCAAACATTAATGACATATCTCCTTCGAAAGCTATGCCCTTACTTTGCCCATAACCAAACCGCTTGCTCAGGAGGCAGCGCTGGTGCAACACACAACTCGCTCCGGAACGCGATGATTCTGAAGCGCGCTACAGAATCATCGTCTCCCTTCATGTACCGGAGACCGGTGTCGATCTGCTGACGCCGGTTTAGCTTAAAGTGGATGAGCTCATCGCAATTCAGGTCGAAATTACGTCCTGAAAAAGTGATGCATTTTAATCTGAACCTCATCAAAAACCCCCTCTGGCCCGGACTTAGACTTACCGGGGTATTTCTTCGCCAGGAGTAGATAGTGGCTACAGATGCACACTTCTTTTGTCCGGCGGGCATTCACGTTGCTGATGAAGATATTACTGACGTCAAGGCGTATGGGTTAATGGGGAGCAGGTCAGTGCAATCTTCCGTCTAGCAGATCGCCAAGTGAGAGAGCACAGGTGAAATGGGGTGCTGCTGGCAAAGATGCTTGGGGACATTATCCCAAGGAGGAAGACCATGTTGGATTGTTCGAACAGATCCGGCGTGAGCAGGAGGAACGCAACCGTTCAGCCAGTAACGCAACCACATTCTTTAACTCAAAGGAATGGCGACGTTTACGCTATCAGGAATTCAGAAAGTATGGCAACAAATGCTTTGTATGTGGACGTGGCGCAAGTGAAGGAATGGTGATGAACGTAGAACACATCAAGCCCCGTTCCCTACATCCTTATCTTGCATTGGAACTATCCAATCTTCAAATCATGAGCCATGAGTGCAATTTGAGCAAGAGTTACAGAGATGAAATTAAATGGAGATAGGGGGAGACAGCACAAGGTTCTTATCATCTTTAGAGATTTATTAGTTTTGCTAATACCCAATTAAAATTAGTTACTTGTTCAACCTTCTTTCCCCAGCAATAATACCAACCAGAAACATTACCAAGATAATAATCACATCTGTAATCAGACTAAATGAAAACACTAATAGAAATCGCAGCGCTTCTGGCGCTGTGGCTTGCCTTCGGCTGGGTTTTCTGCCGGGCATGGATGAGAGGCAGCGCCGGAGGAGACAAATGATCAGATTGTCTCTTGAGGAAGTATTAAATGGGCTTGAACGTCATAGCTTTATCTTTGAAGACGAACAACAGTATTCTCTAATCGTATTCATACTCTCAAGCATTTACGCCAAGGCATCACAAAACACCGGAGGCTAGCCTACCTAATGAAATGGTTAATCGGTGGGGGTGTTGTGTTAATAATCCTGTGGTTGGTTTTAGTGACACTGCTACTGCGTAGAACCAAACACGACAGTATGAAAACCATCCTTAGCTACGTGAAAGACGATGACCAACTCCCGTAAAGCCACAGTTTGAACAATGACCACAACAGATTACCCGCGTTACCCATCATGATATTACAGGGATTAATATTCCTTAATGAGAGAAACAAGAAGCACGGAGAACAGTCTTAATAAAAAAACACAAACAGCACATAAGCAATTTAAAATGAAAATATCATTCAAGCATATATAAAAATAAGTTTATAGGATTAACTATGCGTAATAATATATTGGTGTTATTGGTTTCTACATTGGTTTTGTCTGGTTGTGCCACCCAAAAAGAAATGGTGCCGATGGGAGGTTCAAAAGCTGATGGTACAGTGAGGATGGGCTTTGATTATGGTTTGTTTGAAAAGCCAGTGCTCGATAAGAATCAGGCAATCGCAGCAGCGGAACGACGCTGTAAAGCATGGGGTTACTCTGGGACTGAACCTTTCGGGGGTACAATTCAAACCTGTAATCAACCCTCTTCAAGCGGGGGCATGGGTTGGCATGTTGAGACTGAATTCCAGTGCACTGGTGAAATTAAGAAGTAAAAACCAATCATGTACATGCTTAAGGCTAGTTAATCTGGCCTTTTTCATTGGTTACACTATATCCCAAACTCTTCTGACCTGCTCCCCGTTGTTCAACACAGACTATTATTAGCTACTTCCGCTTTTGGCACAAAACTGACATCCCATCCTGTGTCAGACCGTAAAAAAACTTCCACAAGGTGAACTACTAACTCTCTGTTTATGGTGTGGCGGGTGTGCGTCATGCAGGAAAACCAATTTGATGTTTGCTGGAAAACCGGTTGGACATAAGCTAAACGACTCTAAGAAATTTCTAAGGCGAAATTATCACATAAGTAATCTTCATTACGTGCTATAACCGAGGTTGCAAAACCACCAAACTGGTGGTTAAGAGGCATCTCATGAAAATACGCATCACAAGAGCAATCGGCCTCAGTAAGTTCTCGCCACGTTGGGTTAAGGTTATCTGTTTACGGTTAACTAAAAATGATATTGAGCGCTCTCTCAATAGTCTTCTCGCCAGCATTGATGAAACTGAACTCACCCCTGAGCAAGTAAAAATGCTGAGGGAATGCGTTGATAGAATTAACCTGGCAAGAGGTAAGGGGATGCAGGCGTGAGAACTTTTACCCTCAATCGATGAGATAATTCCAACCTACATTTCCTGTCGCAGGATATGTGATGTTACATTTGCTCATGTTTCTCTATGTACAATCTATTAAATAAACATATTTATCAACAAGAAGGAGAGGGGGACGCTAGTCGCAAAGCGTCCGCCTTTAGCTAGTAGAAAACATGTTGTCCCGCTTACCTGAGGCAACAGAGCTAGCGATTTTTCTTATAGTAGGCAGATGCAAATCACGCTTATTTTTTCATTGTATCCTAACGACAACTTTGCCCTTCGCATGTCCTCCTGCAAGATAATCAAGAGCTTCCTTCGTTGCTTCGAAAGGGAAAACCTTGTCGATCACTGGGATGATATGTTCCGCTTCTATGAGCTTACTTATTTGAAAGAGTTGAGAGCCATCAGGCCGAACAAAGAGAAATGAATAGGTCAGTCCGCGCTTTTTTGCAAGACGCATGATTTTATGGCTCATCAGGGTAAACACAAAGCGCAGGAGGAAGTTTAAATTTCTCTCACGTGCGAAATCAGCATCTAACGGGCCGATGAGAGATACAATTTTCCCGCCTGGCTTAAGAATATAGGTGGATTTTTCAATTGCATCCCCTCTGAGAGTACCCAGGACAATATCGTAGCCACTGAGTTCGATTTCGAATTCCTGCTTTTTATAGTCAATCACCTCAGCTGCACCAAGACGGCTTACCCAGTCTACATTCTCTGTACTCGTTGTCGTACCTACGCCTGCGCCCAGGTGACTCGCAAGCTGGATGGCAAAACTGCCAATGCCTCCTGAACCTGCAGGTATAAAAACTTTCTGACCAGACTTAAGCTCGGCACGTTCTATTAGCGCTTGCCAGGCCGTTAGGCTTACCATCGGTAACGCAGCCGCCTGCACGAAGTCCAGGTTCGCGGGTTTTCTGGCCGCAGCGCTTTCAGGGACCAAAGCAAATTCGGCCAGGGAACCCATTCCTGTATCGAAAATACTGGCAAAGATTTCGTCACCCGGGATAAAACGGGTCACACCAGAACCCACGGATACGACGATCCCAGCCAAATCACTGCCCATTGTCGCAGGAAGCGTAAAATTCAACACTGGCTTAAACATTCCCGTTGGGATCATGTTGTCAATTGGGTTAAGGCCAACCGCGTGTACCTTCACCAGGATTTCATTAGCACCCGGGGAAGGAAAATCCACGTCATCAAATCCCAGCTCAGGGGTTTTACCATAACGTTTAAACGTAAAGGCTTTCATCTTCCTACTTTTCATTTGTTCTTTACCCTTTAGTATTTGCCAGTAATATTTTTCGCAGGAGCCCTGTTGCTGAGTAAAAAGGCGGCGCCCAGGAACAGCTCGATTAAGACGGCAAAAAGAATCTGTCCGCTGACATGCCCTTCGTGCCATTCAGCGATGCCCAGCACGGCTGAAATAATCGATATCGTGCTGATACCCGCGGCCAGAGCATAACGGGCCGGGGAAGGTCCGGCATTTCTGGCCAGGAAACACATAACGCTTATTCCTGCAAAAAATGCTGCCGAGCGATGACAAATAACGATAGTACCCGGAGTTGGCTCAATGCCCCATTGTGTTAAAAGCTGTTCCGGGAAAAACATCCATACCGTGGCCAGGATGAAAAACAACACTGTAGTAAGAATGGCCAGTTGAGAAAATTTCATTTTTTAGTCCTTCGCATCCAGCTGAAGACTTTTGCGCACGACCTTATCCAGGAATGAAGCAGGCGCGAACCTGAGGATAAAATTCAATTTACCGGCCAGAGTTCCCGCCGTGTAGCGCACCTTCGGATGTAAAGTCTGAGCCGCTTTAACAACTACGTCAGCAACGACCTCCGGGCTTTCCGCTTCGGCCATTGCCTTACTAAGCACTTTCGCCAGCTTAGCCCGGATCAGGTCATACTCTTCAAGCTTGGCATCCGGCTCTATGTTATTGGCTTCAAACTGTGTTTTCATGTAAGCAGGTTCGATGACCGAAACCCTGATACCCTGGGTGCGTAGTTCATGATCCAGCGCTCCCGTATATCCCTCGATCGCGTATTTACTGGCAGCATAAAGTGCCACATAAGGAAACGGAACGACCCCGAGTATCGAGCCGATATTAATAATGCGTCCGCTGCCTTGATGACGCATGTGTGGAATTACTGCCCTGGTTAACCTGACTATGCCCAAGAAATTGGTGTCGAACATCTGTCTGGCCTGTTCGACAGAACTTTCCTCCGCCGCCGCCGGAGCGATCCCGAAGCCAGCATTATTCACCAGAAGATCTATGCGGCCCTCCATACGAAGTAACTCCTCAATGGCGGCCCCGACAGAAGCGTCGTCTGTTACATCAAGAGTCAGCAAGGGAAACGGATGCTTTCCCGCTATGGAGCCACGCCGACTCGTGCCATAAACCTTATACCCTGCCGCTAAAAGTTTAATAGCAGACGCTTCGCCGATACCTGAGGACGCACCGGTAACCAGTGCTACACGTTTTTTTGTCATACTGAAAAGGCCTTCAAGATTTGTTTGAGAATTCTCATCGCTGATGAGACGTCACGCTGTAAGGGGGGCTTCTCTGCAGAACTACTCAAAGGGCGTTCTGCAGAGCCTACCTCATTGACTAAAGTGCTTTATATCGTTCAGCAACTTCATCTTGTTTGATGTCAGAAAGCAGAGTGTGACGCGAGGTATCGAAGGTGTCCCAGCGTTCAGCCTTCTGTAGTGGTGGGATGGTGACAAGCTCACGGCGATCAAAGCCAACCAGTGCGGCATCAACTAACTCGCCAACTTCCATGAATTTTGCAGCGTTACTGATATCGATACCCGCACGGTCCCAAATTTCCGTGTAAGTACCGGCAGGGAGAACCGCCTGAATATATATGCCTTTAGATGACAGCTCTACATTCATTCCCTGAGAGAGGAAAAGAACAAAGGCTTTGGTCGCGCCGTACACCGTCATGGCAAATTCAGGGGCGAGACCGACGATAGAACTGATGTTGACGATCGAACCTTCTCCCGCTTTTACAAACCGAGGAGCCACGGCACTGGCAAGCCTTGTCAGGGCAGTGACATTGAGTGCGATGAGACTTTCTATGGATTCAGGCGTCTGCTCTGTAAAACTACCGGACTGCGCGATACCAGCGTTATTGATAAGAATGCCAATCTGTGTGTCTTCACGCAGGCGAGCTTCAACCGCGGCTAAATCACTCGTTCGCGTGAGGTCGGCAGGCAGAACGTCTACAGAAATGCCATTTTCCTGTTGCAGGCGCTCGGCCAATATCTCTAACTTCGCTTGGTCACGTGCAACCAGAACAAGGTCGTGACCCCGGCGGGCAAACCGTTCAGCGTAAACAGCACCAATACCCGTTGATGCACCTGTAATGAGAACTGAAGCTTTAGTCATGTTGATCTTCTTTATAATTTGTAAACAGAATTCGCAATCTGCGATGTATGTAGAACCGTGACACTCACAGATTTACTTGCTGGCCTCGGCAAGAGACGGATAATCGGTATATCCCTCTGCGCCACCGCCATAAAGTGTTTCAGGATTGAGTGATGCCAGAGGCGCGCCCGTCTTCAACCTTTCGACCAGATCCGGATTGGAGATGAACGGGCGACCAAAAGCGAAAAGATCAGCTTTGCCCTGTGCGAGATGAGTGGACGCCAGCGCCAGGTCATAGCCATTGTTTCCGATATAGCTGTTTTTGAAGCGCCGGCGAAGGGCATCATAATCGAACGGTGATACATCTCGCGGGCCGCCTGTGGCGCCTTCAACCACATGGAGATACACAATACCTAATGCATCGAGTTGTTCAGCGAGGTAGTCATATTGTGACTGCGGATCGCTGCACGAAATCGCATTAGCCGGTGAAACTGGTGAAATACGAACGCCAGTGCGTTCTGCGCCTATCTCATCTTTTACTGCCGACGTGACTTCCAGCAGTAAACGCGCGCGATTCTCAACAGAGCCACCGTATTCATCAGTACGCTGGTTTGCGCCATCTTTAAGGAACTGTTCCAGCAGATAGCCATTCGCGCCGTGGATCTCAACGCCGTCAAACCCGGCAGCAATGGCATTGGCAGCAGCTTTTTTGAAATCGTCGATAATCCCCTGTATTTCCTGCAGTTCGAGCGCACGTGGCTCTGAAACGTCAGCAAAACCGTTGTTAACAAAGGTTTTTGTTTCGGCACGGATGGCTGACGGAGCTACCGGTGCTACCCCGCCTGGCTGTAAATCGACATGTGAAATTCGTCCTACGTGCCATAGCTGTACAAATATGCGTCCGCCTTTGGCATGCACCGCATCCGTTACTTTGCGCCAGCCATCGATTTGAGCCTGCGTATAGATGCCCGGTGTATCTTGATAGCCCTGTGCCTGCGCTGAGATCTGCGTGGCTTCAGTAATTAGCAGCCCTGCTGTAGCACGCTGTGCGTAATAGGTAGCCGCCAGCTCGCTTGGTACCAGACCAGCTCCGGCTCGGTTACGTGTAAGCGGTGCCATCACGATATGGTTGGCAAGTGTTATTGGACCGAGAGCATAAGGCTGAAATAGTGATCGATTCGTCATGATTATTTGCCTAATCAGTGGTGAGTAAAGGTTACTTTTAATGATGATGATCATAATCTATAAAGTCAACTGGTTTGATTATGATCATCATCAATGTATACTTAACCCTTATTTTCAAAAGGGCAGAAAGAATGAAGGTTTCGAAAGAGCAGGTTCGGGAAAACCGGATGCGAGTTGTTGAAACAGCCTCAGAACTTTTTCGTGAACGAGGTTACGATGGCATCGGGATATCGGAACTGATGTCAGAGGCAGGGTTAACTCACGGCGGCTTCTATAAGCATTTTGGTTCTAAAGCTGATTTGCTGGCTGAAGCCATGAAATGTGGTTTTACTCAATCCGCAGAAAAAACTGAGGGTGTTAACCGGGACAAATTTATTGAATATTATCTATCCCGAGAACATCGCGATCACATGGGAAAAGGCTGTGTCATGTCTGCGCTAAGTACTGATGCAGCGCGTCAGTCTGAGTCAATAAAGGAGACGTTTGCGGCTGGAATTGAACGGCAATTGGCAGTTTTAGGTGCTGAAAATGGTATGCGCGCTGACCTTATAGATACCATCGCGCATCTTGTCGGCGCTTTGGTACTGTCTCGTGCATGCCCGGATAATTCCGCTCTGGCTGATGAAATTCTGGATGTCTGCCGTGAGCGTCTTATCAGCCATGATGATCGTAATGATTGAATTTGCTGGCCAAGGGATTTTGCTGTGCAGGGCATCTAAAAAAACGCCAACGTCTGCTCCTGGCAAGAAGCGGACACCGTACCCCACGCAAAGTTGGATCAAATTTCAGCAATTTGATTGTGGTGCGGTGCATTTGAGCCATGCTGAAAATGCAAACATTCATTCTTACTTTTCCCCTCAAAACTACAATCCATTGAAAAATTACTCCCGATTAAAGAAATGGCCTGATGTTTTTTTAGTGTGTAAACAATGCGGTGATTTGCATTAGACGCTCTTAAAGCGTTGCAAAATCTGTAACATAAGTTTATAAATATACTGTATATGCATACAGTAATTCGCTGCGGAGGGAAAAAATGAAAATCGAGTTAACCATTGATCGCATGAAGAAACTTCCTGATGGAGCTATACCTGCGCTCGAGTCAGAACTGCTCAAAAGACTCAGTAAACAGTTCGATGAATGCCAGCTTACGATTAGACGTGCCAGTAGTGATGGTTTGACTGTTTTCGGGGGCGACAAGAAAGAGATCGAACATATCGTGCAGGAGACCTGGGAAAGCGCGGACGAGTGGTTTTATTAATCGCGTGAATTTCACTGGAGCAGTTTCAAAGAGTATCGCTGTTTGCGTTCCCCTGGCTGTTCCCGATTACTGTTTACCGCGTCAATAAGTCGCTCTGGGGGAAATAGTGTTTAGTGCAGATGCCTTTAATGCAGATGATCAATGGTACGACGTGGTCAGAAGGGCCGATAAAGCAGTTATCTATAGCTTCCCGGCGGAAGGGAGATATCTGGTTTATCGAGTAAATGGAATAGTTTCATTACGACCGTTACTCGAAGAGGAAGAAATCTTCACTCTCAACGGATTTATGCAATTTGCAAAACGACTGGGGTACCGAGTTACACTACCGTCTGATATTATTCTTTCATAGGCCTGAACACCCTATACCTGATGCGCCACGGAGAAAACCATGGCGCTAGAATTACAACTTATTAAACACCATTCAGGAATACTGATCCCGGCTACGCCCGAGACCAGAGATATCCTGCAATCCAAAACCCGGCTCGGCGATGTTCTTGTTGCCGAGTTCAGGCGGGTACGAAACCCGGCATTTCACCGGCGCTTTTTCGCGCTTCTCAATCTCGGTTTTGAATACTGGGAACCAACCGGCGGGGCTATTTCGAGTAACGAGCGGAAGCTGATTAATGGCTACGCTAAGTTCCTGGCTTCTTATGGCGGTAACGAGGGGGCTCTGATCGATGCCGCTGAGCAGTATCTTGAGCAGGTTGCTTACCGGCGCGTTACGAATGGTATTAGCCTGTGCAAATCCTTCGATGCTTACCGCTCCTGGGTGATCGTCGAGGCAGGGCACTTTGATGCCATTCAGCTACCTGACGGCACACTCAAAAAGCATCCTCGCAGCATTTCATTCGCCAACATGGACGAACTCGAGTTCCAGCAACTCTATAAAGCTGCGCTCGATGTTCTCTGGCGCTGGGTCCTGTCCCGTTCATTCCGCAGTCGTGATGAAGCAGAAAATGTCGCTGCTCAGCTGCTTGGCTTTGCGGGGTGATGGGGATGAAGAAGACCTGGTTCCAGCATACCGACTGCAGCACCGAACAGGCCGACGAACTGGTTAAGCGTTATAAGGCCCGCGGGGTACGAGTTGAGCGTAGCCTTAATCCAGATTACGTGACATGGACTGTGAGTGCGTTCCTTCCGACATCTAACACACCAGCGCGCCCGGATAGCCGCTGGCGAAACCGGATGTGAGGGGGAACGTGAAGACATATCAAATCACTTTACCCTGGCCGCCGAGCAACAACCGGTATTACAGGCACAACCGCGGGCGCACGCATATTAGTGCTTATGGCGTCGCTTACCGCTATGCGGTCGCCAGTGTCATTCGAAGCGCCCGTCTAAATATCCGAACGGCCGCACCACTCAAAATCCGTATCGAATGTCACATGCCCGACCGCCGGCGCCGCGATCTGGATAACCTGCAGAAAGCTACATTCGACGCTTTAACCAAGGCGGGATTCTGGCTGGATGACTGCCAGGTTGTCGACTATCGCGTTGTGAAAATGCCTGTCGTTAAGGGCGGAAAATTAGAACTCACTATCACCGAGCTGGAGGCCGCATGAATCTCGAAAATACACTCAAATATCACTTTGCCAATTCACTGTTAAGCGCCTGCAGCTACGCCCGACAGTCCAACTCATCCCAATGAATAGCGCCTACAGTCCGATTGTTGTAGGCAGCGAAGATACGCTGGACGTTTTCGGCGTTGTTACTTTCATCGTCAAATCGGCGAGCTGAGTATGTTTGCGCTCTGTGATGTGAATTCGTTCTACGCATCATGCGAGACCGTATTCAGGCCTGACCTGAGAGGGTGCCCGGTTGTCGTTCTCTCGAATAACGATGGCTGTGTAATCGCACGCAGTGCCGAGGCTAAGGCCGCTGGAATTACGATGGGGGAGCCTTTCTTCAAGCAAAAGGACTTATTTCGGCGCGCTGGGGTTGTTTGCTTCAGCAGTAACTACGAGCTCTACGCTGATATGTCGAACCGGGTGATGACAACACTCGAAGAAATGAGCCCCAGAGTTGAAATTTACAGTATCGACGAAGCATTTTGCGACCTGACAGGTGTTCGCAACTGCCGGGACCTGACTGACTTCGGGAAAGAGATCCGCGCTACAGTTCTAAAGCGTACGCACCTGACAGTTGGGGTCGGCATCGCGCAGACCAAAACCCTCGCTAAGCTCGCAAACCATGCCGCCAAAAAATGGCAGCGGCAAACGGGTGGGGTAGTGGACCTATCCAATCTTGATCGCCAGCGCCGACTGCTTGCTCTGGTTCCGGTGGAGGACGTCTGGGGCGTCGGCAGGCGCATCAGTAAGAAGCTGAACGCCATGGGCATCAAAACGGCTCTCGACCTCTCAGAGCAGAGTACGTGGATTATTCGAAAGCACTTCAATGTCGTCCTGGAGCGAACTGTCCGGGAACTGCGCGGCGAACCATGTCTGGATCTGGAGGAGTTTGCACCAGCTAAGCAGGAAATCGTCTGCAGTCGGTCATTCGGCGAACGCGTTACTGAGTATGAACAGATGCGCCAGGCTATTTGCAGCTATGCCGCCCGTGGTGCTGAAAAACTGCGGGGTGAACATCAGTACTGCCGCTTTATCTCTACGTTCGTGAAAACCTCTCCCTTTGCGCTTAACGAGCCGTATTACGGTAACAGTGCGTCCATGAAGCTTCTCACCCCCACTCAGGATTCTCGCGACATCATCAACACTGCTGTAAAGTGTCTGGACAAAATTTGGAAGGATGGCCACCGGTACCAGAAGGCAGGGATCATGCTTGGGGATTTTTTCAGCCAGGGCGTGGCCCAGCTCAACCTGTTCGATGAGAACGCGCCGCGTGCTGGTAGCGAGAGGTTGATGGAAGTTCTGGATTATCTGAACGGGAAAGATGGAAAGGGAACGCTTTATTTTGCCGGGCAGGGCATACAGCAGCAGATGAAACGGGATATGTTATCTCCACGGTATACTACGAGGTATTCAGACCTAATAAAAGTTAGATGATCCTTTAAACGGTATATTCATTCGAACCTAATCATCGGCTATGAGTATTAAGATTAATATGTCTACTACTATGCTTTTGTAATGTAAATAAGCCCCTGCAATTATACAGGGGCTTATGGGTATGATGCCGGGTGCCTCCCGGTGAGTCATTGAACTAACCACTCGTGACTCGCTGCTTCAGAAATTCAGGATGAGCCGCTGGATATACAAATCATCAGGTTAATTAGCCCTGCCGCTGAGGAGGATTCATCATTAAACCGAATGTAACAGCAATGCTTAGCAAATGATACAATATTTACTGATGTGCCTCATGATTTTCTTTCGCAGTTTTCACGGTCACGGAATTTTCAGATGGTGAAGGTTAAAATATCGATGTTCATTTTTTTACTTTAAGTCTTGAGACAAAGTTTAAGGTTTTATCTTCTGGGCAAATCATTAGAAAAATTGCTGTGGGAGATTTTTCTAAACGTGTAATTCCATGCAGCATCTGGTAGAGTCTTTTTTTTAGTTTTTCTGCTCCATCTTTTTCAGACTCCCACTCTAAAACTGCCTGACCCTCTGAACCAATGAATGCATGGGATGGAAGTTTGACACCTCGGTTTGACTTACTTGAATAGTTTCGGTCATGCAAGAGACCCAAGATAAGAGGGTTGATATTATTATCTGAGAATGGGGCTTCAAGAACTATTAATACTGTGTAATGCAGGATTTTCATGGAAGCCTTATGGTTGCCTCAGCAATAAAGTCATATTGCCATGGTGTTGGATGTACATGTCTTAATTATAAATGTTTGTGTGGGGGTAAAAAAAGCCTGCGTTAAGCAGGCTATAATAATTAAACGTAGTTATAATAATGATTTCATGAATGTCTGCGTTGAATCCCTAGCGTCAAAGATACTTCTGCGCCGCATCTAATATTTCCTGAGAGGTAAGCTCTCGATCTGATGCCACATGGACCACTTCATGGTCACCTGTTAAAGAGGGAAAACCTGCTGACATTATCTGAAGGTTTATCACTTCTCCATTAGGATATTCTTCGCGTATTGATGTCACACCTTTAAGCACAGTGATAACTTTACTTGGCTTACCATTAAAAAAAATGATTACTTTTTTCATATATCACCATGTATTTTGAGGGTTTCTAGCCCCTGCAGGTGGTCGAAAGGGTTCTGTTTGTTCATTTTTTTTTGCCTCTTTCGAAATTAAAACAAGCATTATACTTTCTTAACGTGTACTGTAACGGTCCATTTGAACTGGAGAAGTCTATGTCTGCACGTAAAAACACTCAATTCCGCCGAAATTATTTAGTAAAATGTCCTTGTCCAAACTGCTCAAAAGATTCCGAACATAGTTACAATCGTGTACAAAAGGGGGCTCAGTTGGTGTGCCCATACTGCTGTGCTTTGTTCAAATCTTCCCAGCGCTTCTAAAAAATTTATTAAAAAAATAAGAAGTGATGCTTTTGGAGGCTGCCTAACCTCTTACGCACTTTAGTATTTTATAAGCAGTTAGCTTCTGCTTTGAGACTGTTCATGCAGCAGTCCTGCATTTCATCACATCGGTCAGCAAACTTGATGGTAAGTAAATATGCTGGCCTGTTGTAATGATGTGAGTAACCGAACATCACCTTTCACTGATAAAGTCATGCTGGCTTAAGCAAACCATCTAAAAATTATCTATCGCAAAGTGTTACATTGGCAGCGATTGGACCTTTAGTTCCAGCTATGATAGCGAATTTGACTTTTTGTCCTTCAAAAAGAGTATTAAATGTTTCTCCCAGCAGGGAAGAGGTGTGAACAAGAACATCTTTACTTCCATCGAGTGGGGAGATAAAGCCAAACCCCTTATCTTCGTTAAACCACTTAACAAGACCTATGATTTTAGATGACATACAAACTCCGTTTGAACATTTCAAACTGACAAGCAAGCTCATGATAAGAAACGTATGCTGGTATATGTATGGACTCAAGAGGAGGGATATCAGAGATAACACCTAGTTATGAGAACGGCTTTTGGAAAAGTTAGATTCATCATCGCACCGAATCAGCCAAACCATTAAGGCACGTGTTGAATGATTAAGCAAATTTTATCTTAGCCTTCTAGAAGGCCGTTAAAATAGTGTTAGCTATTATTAACTGATCCTGTATAGTGAAATCTGGATTACCATTAGGAAAATATTTGTCTCGTAAAATGACAGGAATTGTCAAAAGTTTTGACTTCAAGAGCGGAAAGGGATTGATTATCCCATCAGATGGCAGAAAAGATGTTTTTTTGCATGTTTCTGCATTAAGTAATAGTGAAAGCCAAACGTTAAAGCCAGGTGTTCGTGTTGAATTTTATCGTATAAATGGACTTAGTGGTCCGATGGCTGCAAATATATTTCTTTCTTAAAGTAAGATAATATTGAGCCAAATATAAAGTGCGCATCAAAAGAACTGCAGATTATATATCTGTTTGTTCTATCAATTTTCTCCCCTGATTTTTTCCATTTCCAACATCACGGGCCACCGCATGCCAGATAAACTTGTCGGTTGGTACAGCGCCGTCGGCCGCTATCTCTTGAGCTTCTTTCCCTCCAACGTCCTGACGCATCCATTCCCTTGCTGCTACTGCTGACAAAACCAGTGGCCGGCGGTCATGAATATCCACCAGGCCTTTGTCAGCTGCAGATGTCACTATCAGGAAACCTTCCGATTCATCGCCGCGCTCGAACGGCGTGCTGCCGATTGCAGCCATGAAAATAGGCTGACCGTCTGCCCGGTGAATGAAGTAGGGCTGTTTCTTGTCGCCTTCTTTCTTCCATTCAAACCACCCATCGGCAAAGCAGATCGCCCGGCCATGTTCCCACAAAGGTTTAAACATTCGACTCGTGGCCGCAGTTTCGACGCGCGTGTTAATCAGTGGCGGCTTATCCCACCACCCGGGCGCATAGCCCCAGAATACCGGATCGAGGTGTAATTGCTCGTCGCGTTCGCTCAGCAGCAGGACTTTAGTACCTGGCGCCACGTTGTACCGGCCAATAGGTTCCGGGTCATAGGCAATGTCACGATCGGCTTCGTCGGCCAGGTAAGCCAGATATTCTTCACGTGTTTGTGCTTGTGCAAAACGTCCACACATAGAAACCTCCAGTTAGTCATACTGAAAGTATTATAGGGCAGGGAGAAAAAGTAGCGCGCTGGTTAAGTCTTACAAACGTATTCGGGGCGATTCTCCTGAAGAGAATGGAGTGCGTACAGCGGTGTGTTACGAAACTGGAAGGAGCTATGCAAAAGAGGGGGATTTTGGGGGCAAATTTGGGGGCATTTTGAAGGAAGGGACACCAAAAGGGGCACAAAAAAGACCGTGAATGTCCGTAGATGTCCGTTAAACGTTTCGGGCTAACTTATTGAAAAAATAATAAGTATATCCATTTCAATGAGTTGGGGTTTTTCTGCACACTAAAACTGCACAAACAGCTTTTTCATTGGATCTCACCGAAGAAACGCTTTGTGCAGAATATACATGAAAGCCGCCGATATTTTCATGTCTGTGAAGCGTGTTACATGGCTTTCGCGCTGTTTTTTACCTTGGCGATGAGTGTTTCCGTTACTGCCAGTCCTTCCGCAATGTGCACATCAATCACATCGGTTCCAAATTCGTTAATCAAATCCAGAAGTATTTCGTAAGATTGGATGAGTTCAAGGAGATCAAAGAGCGCTTTCCGATCGGCGCGTGAGGGAGAGGCATGGCTAAGCGCTGCCTGATTAACAATCCATTCAAGATTGGTTTTGATGGCTTCAACCTGACTGTAGCTATACATATTTCATGGGCTTAAATCCTCATATCAAGATTTTATGGGAGAGGTTTCGTGAGAGCTTCACGGTGAGAAAGCGTTGTAGCCGGGTCAGTGCCAGTTGAAGAAAGGACAGTAGAGGGTTTAATTATGGGATAGTTCGCGTGCTTAGCAAGTTAATTGTTGCGCAAACGGATAAATAAAGGCGCGAAAGAGAGGACATCACTGTGTAATGCCTTCATTTCGCGCATGTTATGCTAACCGGATAACGGAATCAGGTTTCCCAGGCGTGGGGGGCAAACAGGTAACCCTTGTTACGCACGGTTTTAATGCGGTAGGGCTCGGTAGCGTTATCCTGCAGCTTTTTGCGCAGACGCGAAATCGCCACATCAACGCTGCGGTCCATTCCGTCATAGCTCACGCCACGCAGGTTTTTCAGCAGCGCGTCGCGGTCCATGATTTGCCCGGCGTGCGTTGCCAGCTCCCACAGCAGGTCAAAATCTGCGGTGGAGAGGGCGATAAGCTCGCCAGAGAGCAGCACCTGGCGGTTAATGGGGTCAATAGACAGCGTACCGAAGCGCATCGCTTTGTGCGGCGTCAGAGACGCCGCGGGCGCTTCGCGTTCGATGCTGGCGTGCTGGCGCAAATGGAGGCGCAGGCGAGCGAGCAGGACGGCAGGCGGTGTGGTTTTCAGAATGTAGTCATTGGCACCCATCTCCAGCGACAAGATATGGTTCATATCGCTGTCCAGTGAGGTGAGCAGGACGATAGGGCCCTCCCACCTGGCGCGCAGGTCACGGCAGAGCGTCATGCCGTCTTTGCCTGGCAACATGATATCCAGCAGCACCAGATCGGGGTTTTCACGGACGACCACCTCTTCGGCACGATCGCCGCGAGGTTCAACAATGACGTCCATATCATGTTTACCCAGATAGGCGGCGATCAACTGCCCGACTTCGGGTTCGTCTTCAACATAAACAATCTTATTCATACAGCGTCTGTTTTCGTGAAAAAAGCCAACATACACCGCGGAACCTTAACCTTCCATTAATCTTTCAAAATTAACGCCGGTTCCGTAATTCTGGCTGTTATTCGCTTTCACTAGCGCAGCGGGCGGCCGCCGTCCACGGCAAAGGTTCTGCCGGTGACATAGCAGCTGGTGAGAAGGTAATCCACGAGGTCGATGACCTCTTTCTCGCCAGGAGCGATTTTCATAAGCGACTTATTCAGCGCCTGCTGGCGATACTCCGCATCATCGTTTTCGTTAAACAAAATCATCGCCGGGGCGATGGCGTTCACCTTCACCTCGGGCGCGAGCTTGCGGGCAAACGAGCGCGTCATATTATCCAGCGCGGCTTTGCTGGCCGCGTAGGCGATGTGCTTGTCGCTTCCGCGCTCCACCACATAATCAGTGAAGTGAATGATGTCGCCCGCAGCATGCCCATGGCCGCGCAGCAGATCCTGCAGGGCGTGGTTGAGCAGATAAGGGGTATTAACGTGGATCTGCAACATGGCGGAGAGCGTTTCGCTGAGTGACGTACCGGGTTTTTCGGCACGCCATGCGCTGGCGTTATGGATCACGGCGCGCAGCCCCGTCGTGGTGGACTTCACCTCTTCCGCGAAAGCCAGAATGCCTTCATCGGTTGAAAAATCAGCCTGAATGCAGACCGCTCCGGCCTTGCGTAATCCTTCAATCGACGGGTATTCCGTACGGTAGCTGACAATGACCGGATGGCGAAGGTTGAGAAAATGATGGGCAAGAGCGAGGCCGATACGGCGGCCTCCACCGGTAATCAGTATTGGGCGAAGCGGTGCATTTCCCATCGTATTCTCCTTTACAATTCAACAATGGGAAAGGCGATGCTATCCCATTAACATCCAGGTTGCCGGCAGAGCAGCAACCAGTAGCAGTCCAATTAATGCCATCTCACGGCGTTTCAGCGCATTCTCCAGCTGATGCGTGCGGCGGGCGTAGATAAACACCAGCAGACCCGGTGCGTACAGCACTACCGACAGCAGCAGATGCATAGGTCCGGAAGCATACAACAACCACATGCCGTAAATACAGGCTCCGACACCCACGACATAATGCGCCGGGCGTGTGGCAATTTTTAACAGATACGCACCCACTAAGAAATAGGGTACCAGAATCATCTCCGAGGCGATGGTCAGCAGCGTGTTATAGTCTGAACCTGTGAGCCAGATCAGCACCAGGCAGACCTGAACGCTGATGTTGGTCAGCCAGAGTGATGCCGACGGCGCGCTGTTTTTGTTTTGACGGGCGAACAGGCGTGGAAACGCCTTGTGCGTCGCGGCCAGGAACGGCACTTCAGCCGCCATGATGGTCCAGCTCAGGTAAGCGCCGCAGACGGAGACGATCAGTCCTGCAGCAATCACCACATCGCCCCAGGGACCGAGCATTTTCACCATCAGGCCTGCCATTGACGGGTTACGCATTTCCGCCAGCTCAGGACGCGCCACCACGCCCAGCGACAGCAGCGTCACCAGCAGATAGACCCCGAGCGCGGCCAGTACGGCCAGCAGCGTGGCGCGGCCCACATCGCGTTTATTCCGCGCACGGGCAGAAACCACCACCGCACCTTCCACACCGATGAACACCCACAGGGTAATCAGCATCGTGTTTTTCACCTGCTCCCAGACGGGAACGCCCAGCGCAACGCCGCTGAAATCGAGCTTGAATACGTCCATACGGAACGCAATAAAGGCCAGAACAATAAACAGGCCGAGCGGAACCAGTTTCGCCAGCGTCGCCACCAGATTGATGCTGGCGGCCGTTTGTACGCCGCGTAATACCAGCCAGTGGACGAACCACAGCAGCACCGAGGCGCCCACAATAGACTGCCAGGTATTCCCGTCGCCAAAGAGGCGCAGCTCTGGCGTATCGGTAAAGAAACTGAGCGCCGAGAAGACGATCACCAGATAGGAGACGTTGGCGATAACGGCACACAGCCAGTATCCCCATGCGGAACAGAAGCCAATCAGCTCGCCGAAACCTTCACGTGCATAGGTGAAAATGCCGCCGTCCAGATCCGGGCGAATGCGGGTGAGGAGCAGCATGGCGAAGGCCAGCAGCAGTATTCCGACACCGGTAATGCCCCAGCCAATGATGAGCGCGGAAGGGCTCGCAACGGCCGCCATATTTTGCGGCAAACTGAATACGCCTGCACCCAGCATTGAGCTTAAAACGAGTGCAGTCAGAGCACTCAGGCCAAGTTTCTTTTCCATTGGCTTCCTGTTATGAAAGGTCAAAATCCAGAATAATTATTTCGCTCAGGCGCATAAAAATGGTGGATCACACTAAGGCGCGGGATTTTACGGAGTGTATCGAAAGCATGCAATGACGTGTGGCAGAAATTCAAAAAAAGTAACAAAAAAGGCGGCATTGCGCCGCCTTTCTTAAACGATTTTGTTACTTGTACAGATCGGCGCTGATGGTCACGTTATTACCACGTTCCTGCCACTGGCGGGTGATGTGGTAGTACTTCGCCCCTTTCTTAGCCGCACGCTTCGCGACCTGGTAAGAGACTTCCGTCATGTTGCCGTAGTTGCCGGTAAACTTAATGCTGTCGAACGGCACCATCTGCGCTGCAGTGGCGTTGTTCAGCTCTTCAATTTTGGTACCGTCCGGCAGCGTAACGGAATAGCGGCCACCTTTCGTGGACTGCGTTTCGAAGAAACGGCCCACTTCAGCGCTTGGAGCAGCCGTCGTTGCTACGCCTGGAATTTCAACTTTCTTCGCTTCTTCGCCGCCTTTTGCTATTGCCGCGCGACCTGCTTCTGAATTCGCCGGGATGGCATCCGGGCTCTGCAGAACACGTTTTTTCGCATCTTTTTTATAGATGAACGCGGTAATACGCTGGTTGCCACCCTGGTTAGCATCGACCTGACGCACGATGAAGAACGAGTAGGCCCCTTTCTCTTTCGCGGCTTTGGTTATGGCATCGTTCACTTCAGGCTGGCTGCGATAGAAGCCCTGAACAGTGACGGTGTCGTAAGGTTCCAGCTCAATCGCCTGATCTTTCGGCAGTTCAACAACACCGTTGATCACGCGGTTTTTCGGTGCGTCAGCTTTTGGCGCATTGTCTTTGAACAGCGCAATGGTCACGCGCTGGTTACCGCTGTTGCCGTAATCGGACTGGTCAACGACATAAAACGAGGCCGCCCCGTTTTTATCAGCAGCTTTTGATGCCGCGGCGACGGCGTCGCCAATAGAATTATAACGACCCACAATGACCGTATGGTCAAAAGGTTTTAACGCTGCCGCTTGCTCCGGCGTTAACTCTGTTGCGGCATTCGCAGACAGGGCGGTCGCGGAAAGAAGTGCGGACGCCAGGAGTGTGTTCTTAAGCTTCATAAAAATGATCCTTCGCCTTGCGCAAACCATGTACTGGTATTGTTGTTAATTTGAGACGGTCCCGATTATTGCATTTAAAACCCGTCGCTGTCTGCGCCATTTTTCACTGCCCGTGCTTACTGAATCACCTTATTCGATAACATTTAGTGATATGTTGAAAAAACACGCGTTTGACAAGTAAAACTGATAAAGCATATGACTTTTACAAGTTAATTTAATGTTAACAAGTTGTTCTCTTATGGCGCTATATCATGTTTTTACCGCTTCGTTTGCGCGATTTATCGGTTCTGGCGATGAATTTAAGGTAAATATCACTGTCAGTGACGCCGATCGCTTATTTTTCACAGATAAAGTAAGAAATAGTGTTTTCTGGCGGTAGATCACGGGCGCTATTTTCAGTAGGTTATAGACAGTTTGTTACTGTTTTATTTTCCGGGGTTAATCATATCTCGTCGCTCGCGCGATGGCGAAAATTGATACAAACCGCGGGCATTTATCGATAAACCATCATCAAAAACCGATGGAAGGGAAAACTATGCGTATTGGGGTACCAAAAGAACGGTTAGCCAATGAAACCCGCGTAGCGGCAACACCGAAAACGGTGGAGCAACTGCTTAAACTGGGTTTTACGGTCGCGGTCGAAAGCGGCGCAGGCAAACTGGCGAGTTTCGATGACGAGGCCTTTATCCAGGCTGGCGCAGAAGTGGTCGACGGTGCTGACGTCTGGCAGTCGCCGGTAATTCTGAAGGTCAACGCACCGGAAGAGAGTGAAATTGCGCTGCTGAATCCGGGGACGACCCTGGTGAGCTTCATCTGGCCTGCGCAAAACCCGGAGCTGATGGAGAAGCTGGCGGCCCGTGGCGTGACCGTGATGGCGATGGACTCCGTGCCGCGCATTTCGCGCGCGCAGTCGCTGGATGCCTTAAGCTCCATGGCAAACATTGCCGGCTACCGCGCCATTGTTGAAGCGGCCCACGAATTTGGTCGCTTCTTTACCGGTCAAATCACCGCCGCGGGTAAAGTCCCTCCGGCGAAAGTGATGGTGATTGGTGCGGGCGTAGCGGGCCTTGCCGCCATCGGTGCGGCAAACAGCCTGGGCGCTATCGTACGCGCCTTTGACACCCGTCCTGAAGTAAAGGAACAGGTTCAGAGTATGGGAGCCGAATTCCTTGAGCTGGACTTTAAGGAAGAGGCAGGCAGCGGCGACGGTTACGCGAAGGTGATGTCCGAAGCCTTTATCAAAGCCGAAATGGAACTCTTCGCTGCCCAGGCGAAAGATGTCGACATTATTGTCACCACCGCGCTTATCCCCGGTAAACCGGCACCGAAGCTGATTACCCGTGAGATGGTTGACTCCATGAAGTCGGGCAGCGTGATTGTCGACCTGGCCGCCCAAAACGGCGGTAACTGTGAATATACCGTACCGAATCAGGTGACCACGACCGCGAACGGCGTGAAGGTGATCGGTTATACCGACCTGCCGGGCCGTCTGCCAACGCAGTCTTCTCAGCTCTACGGCACTAACCTCGTCAACCTGCTGAAGCTGCTTTGCAAAGAGAAAGACGGCAACATCACCGTCGATTTTGACGATGTGGTGGTGCGCGGCGTCACCGTGGTCCGTGAAGGTGAAATTACCTGGCCTGCGCCGCCTATTCAGGTTTCTGCTCAGCCTCAGGCGGCAGCGAAAGCGGCGCCCGCGCCTAAAGAGCCCGCCAAACCGGCTTCTCCGTGGCGCAAATACGCGATCATGGCGCTGGTGATTATTCTGTTCGGCTGGCTGGCTGACGTCGCGCCGAAAGAGTTCCTCGGCCACTTTACCGTCTTCGCGCTCTCCTGCGTCGTAGGCTACTACGTGGTGTGGAACGTCTCCCATGCGCTGCACACGCCGCTGATGTCGGTAACCAACGCCATCTCCGGGATCATCGTAGTGGGGGCGTTACTGCAGATTGGTCACGGCGGCTGGATCAGCTTCCTGAGCTTTATCGCGGTGCTGATCGCCAGTATCAATATTTTCGGTGGTTTCACCGTGACTCAGCGCATGCTGAAAATGTTTCGTAAAGGCTAAGGGGTAGCATATGTCTGGAGGATTAGTGACAGCCGCATACATTGTTGCTGCAATCCTGTTTATTTTCAGTCTGGCGGGGCTTTCCAAACACGAAACGTCTCAGCAGGGGAATAACTTTGGTATCGCCGGGATGGCGATTGCGCTGATTGCCACCATCTTCGGGCCGGATACCGGCAACGTGGCGTGGATCCTGGTAGCGATGATCATCGGCGGCGCGATTGGTATTCGCCTCGCGAAACGCGTTGAAATGACCGAGATGCCGGAGCTGGTCGCTATTCTGCACAGCTTCGTGGGTCTGGCGGCGGTGCTGGTGGGCTTCAACAGCTACCTGTATCACGAACCGGGCCTGGAACCGATTCTGGTGAACATCCACCTGACGGAAGTATTCCTCGGTATCTTCATCGGTGCGGTGACCTTCACCGGTTCTATTGTCGCGTTCGGCAAACTGCGCGGGAAGATCTCCTCTAAACCGCTGATGCTGCCAAACCGTCATAAGCTGAACCTGGCGGCGCTGGTCGTGTCGTTTGTACTGCTGGTGGTTTTCGTGCGTACCGAAAGCGTCGGTCTGCAGGTGCTGGCGTTGCTGGTCATGACCATCATCGCGCTGGCGTTCGGCTGGCACCTGGTGGCGTCCATCGGCGGTGCGGATATGCCGGTAGTTGTCTCGATGCTGAACTCCTACTCCGGTTGGGCAGCAGCGGCGGCAGGCTTTATGCTGAGCAACGACCTGCTGATCGTCACCGGTGCGCTGGTGGGTTCTTCCGGTGCGATCCTGTCTTACATCATGTGTAAGGCGATGAACCGTTCGTTCATCAGCGTTATCGCCGGTGGTTTCGGGACCGATGGGTCTTCTTCCAGTGCGGATGAAGAAGTGGGTGAACACCGTGAAATTTCTGCGGAAGATACTGCAGACATGCTGAAAAACTCGCATTCCGTGATCATCACTCCGGGCTACGGCATGGCGGTGGCGCAGGCGCAGTATCCGGTGGCGGAAATCACCGAGAAGCTGCGCGCGCGGGGCATTAAGGTTCGCTTTGGTATTCACCCGGTGGCAGGGCGTCTGCCTGGCCATATGAACGTGCTGCTGGCGGAAGCGAAAGTGCCTTACGACATCGTGCTGGAAATGGATGAGATCAACGATGATTTCGCCGACACCGACACCGTGCTGGTCATTGGCGCCAACGATACCGTTAACCCTGCTGCACAGGACGATCCGGGTAGCCCAATCGCCGGTATGCCGGTTCTGGAAGTGTGGAAGGCGCAGAACGTGATTGTGTTTAAACGCTCCATGAATACCGGCTATGCCGGGGTTCAGAACCCGCTGTTCTTCAAAGAGAACACCCACATGCTGTTTGGCGATGCCAAAGCCAGCGTGGATGCGATTCTGAAAGCGCTGTAAGTTGCGTTGAAACGAAAAAACCGCCGAATCCGGCGGTTTTTTTATTGCCGGGTGGTGCTCACGCTTACCCGGCCTACGGTTTTGTAGGCCCGGCAAGCTTGCGCCGCCGGGCGTTAGGGATCAATCGTCTTCCGGGTCATCCAGCTCAACCGGCGTCTGGTACTCATCCGGCTTAATGACCAGCAGGTCGCAGCGCAGATGGTCGATTACCTGTTCGGCGGTATTGCCGAGGAACGCGGCAGAAATACCGGTTCTGCCAATTGTGCCCAGCACCACAATCCCCGCCTGCAGGTGTTCCGCCAGGTCCGGGATCACCTCTTCAGGCAGCCCTTTTTCCACGTGGGTCATTTTCTCATCAATGCTGAATTTCTGGCGCAGCGCTTTCATGGCCAGCAGGTGCTGACCGCGGATCGCGTCGTTGTACACGCTTGGGTCAAATTCAGGCAGCTCAATGGCAATGTTAATCGGGGTGACCGGATAGGCGCCCACCAGATGCACTTCGGTATGATTCACCTGATCGGCAAGCTGGAGGGTCTCCTTCACCAGCTTCTCGTTCAGCGAATTGTGGTAATCCTCTTCGCTCGCGAGGTTTACCGCCACAACGGCTTTCCCGCCTTCAGGCCACGGCTGGTCTTTCACCATCCAGACCGGGCAAGGACATTTACGCAGCAAGTGCCAGTCGGTCGGGGTGAAGATCACAGATTCCAGCTTGTCGTGCTGGTGCGCCATCTTCAGCAGCAGGTCGTGCCCACCGGCGACAATCTCCTGGATGATGGCTTCGAAAGGTCGGTTATGCCAGACCACTTTAATATCAATGGGCACACCCGCTTCCAGGTAATACTTCGCCTGTTCACGGATCCACGCGGTACGCTGGCTGATGACGCCCTGACGCATAGCGGTGCGCTCGTCAGGCGACAGAAGGGTGGTCATCTCATACGAGAAGTCATAGATCGGCAAAAACGCTTTGATTTTGCCACCAATCCGTTGATGTAAATACACAGCACGTCGTAATGCCGGCTGATCGTCCTGATTCGGATCGATAGCTACCAGCATGTTTTGATACTTGGCCATACAGGTCTCCTTACTACTGTCACCACAGTCTGTAATTAAAAGAGTAACCTATATATCCTGAATGAAACAGAGGGGAGGTTTTGCCAGATCAATAATTCATGAAAATTTATCAGAGGAAAAGCACTGTGGTCGTCACCGCGATAAACGCAATAAACAGCAGCACCATCACCGCTATCGCAAAGGTCGTGGAGTCCTGAACGTAGGTTTTTTCCTCCCCCTTCATCGGGCCGACAAGCATGATCCAGATGAAGATAAAGGTCACTGAGGCGATCACGACTGAAACGAAAAACAAACTTTCTCTCAATTCATAACCTCAACGAGAACCTTTCGGGCGCTGTGTGGGGACGTACTACGGTGAAAATATCTTGAAACGAAAGTGATTATACCAGACCAATAAATCACAAGAATTTATCAGTCTGGTCATCAACAGGTGGAAAGTTATGCCACGTTGCGGGCGTGCCCGGCAAGAACGGCCAGCGCTTCACCGTTTTCGATAGTGATGTATTTACCTTTAACGGCCAGCATCCCGCTCTTCTGGAAACGACCCAGCAGACGGCTGATGGTTTCCACGGTCAGACCCAGGTAGTTACCGATATCGCCACGCGTCATCGTCAGACGGAATTCACGCGGCGAGAAGCCACGCTCGGCGAAGCGGCGGGAGAGGTTGTAGATAAACGCGGCCAGGCGCTCTTCTGCATTCTTTTTGGAAAGCAGCAGAATCATGTCCTGATCGCCTTTGATTTCACCGCTCATCAGACGCATCATCTGCTGACGCAGGTTAGGCATCTTGCCGGAGAGATCGTCCAGGGTTTCAAACGGGATTTCGCAAACCATTGAGGTTTCGAGTGCCTGAGCAAAGCTCGGGTGATGGCCCGTGCCGATGGCATCAAAGCCCACCAGGTCGCCCGCCAGATGGAAGCCGGTGATCTGCTCATCACCCTGTTCGGTGATGGTGTAGCTCTTGATGGTGCCAGAACGGATAGCATAGAGCGATTTCAGTTCGTCTCCCGCTTTAAACAGCGTCTGCCCTTTCTGAATAGGCTTTTTGCGCTCGATGATATTATCAAGCTGATCGAGTTCATGCTCATTCAGGGTAAACGGGATACAGAGCTGGCTGATGCTGCAATCCTGGCAATGGATAGCACAACCGCCAGACTGAATGCGTCGTATAATTCGCTTTTCCGGGATCATAGGTTTGCTCAAGCCTTAATTGATATTGGTCAATTTTAACATCTTTTTGGTAAGTACGTAAGCCTGACAAACCCTCAATAAGGACAAGAGACGACAACGTGTCGCCATCTTCTTGAAATTCCACAGCTTGATTATGGATTTTTACCCTAACCGGTAGAAAATTAAGCACAAAAAGCCTGGGAACTAGAGCAAGAGATACCCTTCGTGACGCAGCAGCCACTCTTTTCGCTGCACGCCACCGGCATAGCCTGTCATGGTACCGTTACGGCCAATGACGCGATGGCAGGGTACCACGATGCTCACCGGGTTAGAGCCGTTCGCGGCACCCACCGCGCGTGCTGCTCCTGCGCGGCCTAGCTGCTCCGCAAGCTGGCCGTAATGCATGACCTGCCCGCACGGAATCGAACGTAGCGCCTGCCACACTTCGCGCTGAAAAGGCGTGCCCGCCGTGGCGGTCGGCAGAGTATCGATGATGCTGAGATCGCCTTCGAAGTACGCCGCAAGCTTGTCGCTCAGCCCGCCCGGATTGGTGGCGCGGATACGTTCATATCCCTGTGAGCGGTAGTGAATCGCAAGCAGTTCTTCCATGCGGTCGCTGTGCTCTTCCCATTCAACCGCGCGCAGGCAGAACTGCTCGTCCGCGATCACCCACAGCGGCCCGAGCGGCGTCGCAATCTTGTCTTCGAGTAATCTCAGCATCCTCATTCCTTTAGTTCAGCCTCGGGTAAATCCCCGGTCCAATCGGCAGGCCGACAAGATACCATGCCACCAGCATCACCAGCCATACCCCTAAAAAGATAAGCGGGTAGGGTAAAACCAGCGAATAGTAGGTACCCAGTTTGGCCTCGGGTTTATAGCGCTGCAGGAAGCCTAAAAACAGCGGAACAAACGGCGAGACTGGCGCCAGCGGAATAACCGAAGAGTCCGCGATGCGGAACAGGATCTGGGCAAAAGCCGGGTGGAACCCCAGCATCATAAACATCGGCACGAAGATCGGGGCCAGAATCGACCAGATGGCGGAACCGCTGGCGATAAACATGCACAGCAGGGATGACAGAAGCGCCAGGCCGACAAACGCCGGTACGCCGCTTAATCCGGCAGCCTCCAGCGCGTCGGTCAGGCCCACGGCCATAAACTTGCCCATGTTGCTCCAGTTAAACATCGCCACAAACTGCGCCAGCGGGAACACCATCACGATAAAGCCCGCCATCTCCTTCATCGGCTCGATCATCAGCTGCGGCAAATCGCCCTGACGGCGGATTTTGCCGGTAGCGATTCCGTAGGCGAGCGAAACGACAAAGAAGAAGAGGATAATCAGCGGCACAATGCCCTGAATAAACGGTGACGGCAGGACCGTATGTTTAACCGGATCGCGCAATATGCCGTTTTCCGGGACCACCATCAGCGCCACCAGCGCGATAAAGGCCAGCGAGACCACGCCAGCCACGCGCAGGCCGAAGCGCTGCTCTTTGCTCAGGGTCTCCAGCTTTTCATCGCTACGGCCTTCCCATTTGCCCAGGCGCGGCTCGACGATCTTATCGGTAATCAGCCCGCCGACAATCGTCAGGACAATGACCGAGCTTGCCATAAAGTACCAGTTGTCGATCACGCTGACGTGCATGGACGCATCGATGGTCTTTGCCGCCTCCGTGCTGATGCCCGAGAGCAACACGTCGGTGGTGACGATAAGCAGGTTAGCGGTGAATCCGCAGCCCACCCCCGCAATCGCCGACAGCAGGCCCGCCACGGGATGACGACCGACGGCGAGAAAAATCAGCGCCCCCATCGGCGGCATGATCACCAGCGCGGCGTCGGAGGAGATATGGCTGAAGAAGGCGATAAACAGCACCATGTAGCTCGCGTACCGCGCGCTGACGTGGGAAGCCATCTTCACCATTAATGCGGGCAGCAGGCCAACGCGTTCTGCCAGCCCGGCGCCCAGCACCAGCGCCAGAATGGCGCCCAGCGGGGCGAAACCGCTGAAGTTTTTGATGACGTTAGGTAAAAACCAGTGTAGCCCGTCAACGCTGAGCAGGTTCTTTACCGCCACCAGGCTGCCGTCGGCCGGGCTGCGCACGCTGACGTCAAAGGCGGAGAGCACGGCGGTGGCGACCATCAAAATCACGATCAGATAGATAAACAGCAGGAAAGGGTGCGGCACTTTATTGCCGATCCTTTCAACCCAGCCATAGAGCTTACCGGATGGGGAATGCGAAGGTATGGATGACATACTCATGGGCGTTCCTCGGGACTGTTGTGTTGTTGTGTTGTGTTTTTTATTTTAAAGGTGACGGTGTCACGCCTCGTGGGATCGGACACACGTACGGTTTTTCTTGTATTTGTTGTTCGAACTCTTCACGGCATTTTTTCAGCAGCGCGGCGTCCTGCAGCAGATTGAGCGCGGTCGCGCCCATCACTTTCCCGGCCAGCAGCATGCCTTTGTGGGCAATAGAGGTTCGCCCCTGAGATACCAGTTGCCAGGTATGCAGCGGCGTGCCGACGGTAAAACAGGGGCTGAAGCACTGGGCGACCGGCATTTTCCAGCTGACGTCACCCACGTCGGTTGAACCCGCCAGCACGTTGTCGGTGACGGCATAAGGCGCGACTTCATCCACCAGCAGCGTCGCCTGATGACGACGGGCAAAGGCTTTACCCGCTTCGCCACCCGTGGCGGCAATATTTTTCAGGCTGTTTTGCAAATCGTTGGGCGTCAGCGTGGCGCGGATCTCGCGGGCAAACTCTCGCTCCTCGTTGGTCCACTCCGGCGTGCCGTAGTGCTGCAGGGCGCGATACATCGCCGCCTCAAGCGTGCGGTTCGGCAGGTAGCTGGAGCAGGCTTTATCAAAGCGGCACTCGACGGTGGTTTCGGTCATCAGCGCCGCGCCCTGGGCAATTTTCTCGATGCGCTCGTAGATCTGCTGCGCATCCGCCATCTCCGGGGCGCGGATCAGGTACAGCACCTCGGCCTGCGCCTGTACCACGTTGGGCGAAATCCCGCCGGTATCGGTAATGGCGTAATGGACGCGCGCTTTCTCGATAATGTGTTCGTTAAGGAAGTTGGTGCCGGTGGTCATCAGCGTCACGGCGTCCAGCGCGCTGCGTCCCAGGTGAGGGGAGTTGGCCGCGTGTGCCGCCACGCCGTGAAAACGCCAGGCGGCCTGAATATTCGCCAGCGTGCTGACGTTAAACATCCCGGCAAAGGCTTCCGGGTGCCAGGTGACGGCAGCATCGACGTCATCAAACAGCCCTTCGCGCACCATAAAGGTTTTCCCGGAGCCGCCTTCTTCGCCGGGACAGCCGTAAAAACGCACCGTTCCGCTGCCGCCGTGCTGCTCCAGCCAGCTTTTCACCGCCACCGCGCCCGCAAGCGCCGCGGTGCCTAAGAGGTTATGCCCGCAGCCGTGGCCGTTGGCTCCCGGCGTGGCGGTCTGCGCGGTCGCGCAGTGTGCCTGCTGGCTTAACCCGGCCAGCGCGTCGTACTCGCCCAGCAGGGCGATAACCGGTTTCCCGCTGCCGAAGCTGGCGATAAACGCGTTGGGGATGCCGCCTGCCTCGCGGATCAGCGTGAAGCCTTCTGCTTCCAGCTCGCTGGCCAGTCGTTCTGCGGACCAGAACTCTTCAAAGCGGGTTTCGGGACGATCCCAGATCGCATCGGCAATATCGGTTAACATCCGACATCGCGTGTCGATCGCATCGGCAATAAAAGCGTAGTTCTCCTGCATTACACACCTCGCGTCCACGGGAAATTAAGCGCAGTTCGCGCCAGCGTTTCGATGGCGACAGGCATGACCTGCTCATCGAAGTCGAATTTTTCGTTGTGATGTCCGGCGCTCAACTCCGTGCCAAACACCATATAGGACGCCATGCCGCCGTTCTGCTGCACGCGGGCCATCATCAGCGTGGCGTCTTCGGAGCCTGCTGGCGCCTTCACCTTATCGATGGCGTGAACAACCCCGGAAACCTGACTCGCCTGCTCGCGCAGATAATCCACCCAGGCCGGCGTCGGTGCGCTGGAGGTGGCAGCCCCCATCAGGCGCATCTCGGCGCTCACGCCGTAGAGCGCCGCCGCGCCGGTAATGACCGCCTGCGCGCGTTCAAAAACGTACTGATTAATCGCTTCGCTTTCACCGCGCGTTTCAATCTTCATCAGGGCATTCGCGGGCACCACGTTGCGTCCGCTGCCCGCCTGCATCACGCCGACGTTTACCCGGGAGGCACCTTCGCTGTGCGGGGCGATGCTGTGCAGGGCGAGGGCGGCCTGCGCGGCGGCGAGCAGGGCGTTACGACCGTCCTCCGGCTTACCGCCCGCGTGTGCGGCCACGCCGGTAAAACTCACGTCGAACTTGGTGGTGGCCATAAAGTTATCGCTGCCGCAGATCACCGTTCCGGCAGGCACGCCAGTACCAATATGGATAGCCGTGAAATAGTCCACGTCGTCCAGCGCCCCGGCGGCAACCATGGCGCGCGCGCCGCGCGTACCTTCTTCGGCGGGCTGGAAGATCAGCTTGATGGTGCCGTTCAGCCGGGCTTCATTCTGCTTAAGCACCTGCGCCAGCCCCAGACCAATGGTGGTGTGGCCGTCGTGCGCGCAGGCGTGCATCATTCCCGCGTTGCAGGAGGCAAACCCGTCGCGGAACGGACGATGGCTGTCGTCGAGCGCTTCGCTTAAATCAAGGGCGTCCATGTCGACGCGAAACGCCAGGGTTGGGCCAGGGCGGCCGGTATTGAGGGTCGCCACAATGCCGGTAAAGCCGCCTTCAAACGGCGCCAGCCATTTCTCAGGCGCGCCCTGCGCCCGTGCGCGGGCAAACTCATGCGCCAGGGTAGCGGTATCGGGCAGCCCCATCCGGCTTTCGGCATCGACCACGTCGCGACCCATCGCCAGTTCGTAACCCAGCGAGTCCAGGATTTCCGCGACTTTCGCGGCGGTACGAAACTCTACCCAGCCGGATTCCGCGAAATGGTGAAAATCATGACGCCATGCGCTCAGCTGCGGGGGTAACGTCTGGATGTACTGTGCCAGTGTGTCCATATCTGTTCCTGTCATCATTAAAATATGTGAACTGCTTCACGATGTGATAGTTTTTACTTATCACTAACCGATTTTTCACAGTTTTAACCGTTCAGGAATTACCCTCGCACATCCCTTTCCATTAAAGTAGATGACAGTTTCTTTACTCTGATAAACAACGGTTATCGGTCGGGCTATGACATTCCAGATTAAATTTCATCAAATCCGGGCGTTTGTTGAAGTCGCGCGTCAGGGCAGCATTCGCGGTGCCAGCAGAACGCTGAATCTTTCCCAGCCGGCGCTGACCAAATCCATCAAAGAGCTGGAAGAGGGCATGGCGGCGCAGCTTTTCGTGCGCAGGAGTAAGGGCGTCGCGTTGACGGAATGCGGTGAGGGTTTTTACCAGCGTGCCAGGTTGATCCTGGAAGAGCTGCGCGCGGCGCAGGATGACATTCGTCAGCGGCAGGGGGAGCTGGCCGGGCAGATCAACATCGGGATGGGGGCCAGCGTTTCACGCACGCTTATGCCCGCCGTCATTACCCGCTTTCACGCGCAGCATCCGCAGGTCAAGGTGCGGATTATGGAAGGGCAGCTGGTATCGATGATCAATGAATTACGCCAGGGTGAACTGGACTTCACCATCAATACCTATTATCAGGGGCCTTACGATCAGGAATTTACGTTTGAAAAACTTTTCGAAAAACCGTTTGCGGTATTTTGTCGGGAAGGGCATCCGGCGACGGGGGCAACGTCGATTAATGAACTTCTGCATTATAACTGGACAATGCCGACCCCGCGGGGAAGTTATTATAAGCAGTTAGAAGAGGTATTTAGCCATCGCTCGCAAATACCGCGAATTGGTGTGGTCTGTGAAACCTTTTCCTCCTGTATTAGCCTGGTTGCGCAAAGTGATTTTCTAAGCATATTGCCGCAGGAGCTAGGGTGTGACCCGCTGCTGGCGCACCGCCTGGTCATGCTGCCGGTTGTCGAGTCGCTTCCAAAAGCAGCATATTATTTAATTCAGCGCCGTGATTCACGTCAGACGCCCCTTGCCGAATCATTAATTACACAGTTCAGAAGGGATGCGAGGAAAATAGTCGTGGCGTGAAAAGCCGACCATAAAAAAACAGGGTCTGTCCGACATCTGACAGACCCTCCAGTACACACAGCAGTGCGTCCTTTCGCCAATCCTGAGTATTATATCCATGAAGCAGGTATATTTAGGTATAACACCTTTCCCGCAAAATGAAAGGATATTGAGTGTTTGATTTTACGAAAATTTAACACAAATCACTTATTTCATCTTTGCTGAAATTTTAGTTAAGTCACATTTAAGTTTATTTTATAAATACTATATATATTCATCAGGTTAATATTTGTTGCGCACGACGGCCTGTAACGGTGATTGAGGCCTGTCTCGGGCGCAGGTATAGTACCGTCCTCAGTTGTAGCCGGAGGATATCCATGAACCCTGACGACAAATCCTTTTTTCTTGACGCCATGGAAGATGTCCAGCCGCTGAAGCGTGGCCCGGATATTCACTGGCAGCCCAGCCGCAATACCCGGGTGCGCGAGGAGGTGGATAATGAACAGCTGGATAACTTCCTGACGCTCGATTTTCTTGACCTTCTTCCCCTGGAAGAACCGCTGGCGTTCCAGCGCGAAGGGGTGCAGCAGGGCGTTATCGATAAGCTGCGCTCGGGTAAATATGCCCGCCAGGCCAGCTTAAACCTCCTGCGTCAGCCTGCCGAACGCTGCCGTCAGATGCTGTTTTCTTTTATCTGCCAGGCCAGACGTGACGGGTTACGTAACCTGATTATTATTCACGGGAAAGGGCGGGAGCAGAACTCGCATCCGAATGTGGTGCGCAGCTACCTGGCGCGCTGGTTAACCGAGTTCGAGGATGTACAGGCCTTCTGCGTGGCGCTGCCGCATCACGGCGGCAGCGGGGCATGTTACGTTTCACTGCGAAAATCCGATGAAGCAAAACAGGAGAACTGGGAGCGGCACGCCAAGCGCAGCCGCTAGCGGGCGATATTCTCGCCCGCCTGAGACTCAGAACGTTTCCCAGTTGCTGTCGGTGGAGGCGTTTGTCGTTGCCGGGCGCAGCAGCTGTGGCGTTTTCAGATTGGCCGGGCGTGGAGCGACCGCTTTTTCTTTGCCGTTCAGACGAAACGCCGCTACCGCCTGGCGCAGCTGCTCGGACTGATCTTCCAGTGCCGCAGCCGCCGTGGCGGACTCCTGCACCAGCGCGGCGTTTTGCTGCGTCACGCTGTCCATCTGCGAAACGGCCAGGCTCACCTGCTCAATGCCGCGGCTCTGCTCGTCAGAGGCAGAGGAAATCTCGCCCATGATATCGGTCACGCGGGTAACGGCGGCGACGATTTCCTTCATGGTGGTGCCCGCCTCGCTCACCTGCTCAGAGCCGGTATTCACCCGGCTGACGGAGTTCTCGATAAGTCCTTTGATCTCTTTCGCTGCCTGCGCGCTGCGGCTCGCCAGCGTACGGACCTCGCCCGCGACAACCGCAAAGCCACGCCCCTGTTCCCCGGCGCGTGCGGCTTCCACCGCGGCGTTAAGCGCCAGAATGTTCGTCTGGAACGCGATGCTGTCGATCACGCTGGTAATATGCGCAATTTGCTGCGAACTGTCGGCGATTTCGTTCATGGTGCGAACCACGTTATCCACGACGTGACCGCCGCGCGCGGCCGTTTCAGAGGCGTTTTTCGCCAGCAGCGTGGCCTGACGGGCGTTATCGGAGTTCTGTTTAACCGTCGCGGTCAGCTCTTCCATGCTGGCGGCAGTCTCTTCCAGCGAGGCGGCCTGCTGCTCGGTGCGGGCGGACAGATCGTTGCTTCCTGCGGCAATTTCGCCTGCGCCGGTGTAGATGGAATCGGTGCTTCCGCGCACGGCGCTGACGGTGGTCACCAGCGACTGCTGCATCTCATGCAGGCCAGCGGCCAACTGACCCATCTCGTTGCGGCCAGATATTGCGATATCCTGCGTCAGGTCGCCCCCTGCAATGGCGCGAATATGGTTCATAATGGAGTGGAGTGGTTTTAACAGCAGGTGCTGTAAACCCTGCCAGATGACCACCAGAACCGCGATAACGGCCAGCAGAATTGCCGCCAGGGTCCACTGCATCTGCGTGAAGCTGCTCTGGTTCTCTTCGGTTGCGGCCTTCAGCAGGGTGTTGTTTTCGGCGCGCCAGCGGTTATAGACCGCCTCCATGTCGTCCTGCGCCTGCTGCGCGTCCAGATCCCCATAGGCCTGATAGTTGTCGGCACGCAGATACTCAATCGATAAGCGCATCACTTCGCGCATCTGGTTCCATGATTTCTGCATCTCGTCGGTCAATGCCGCCTCCTGGCCCTTAACCTGCGGCAGTTTCTGCCACTCTTTGTTATAGGCTTCGGCTTTTGCCAGCGAGTCGCCTGCGGTGCCAAGCAGCTTATTGATCGCCGCCAGGGAAGCCGGGTCACGCTGGTTTTTCAGATAGCGGATCGCCACGCGGGTGACGGTGACGCGCGTTTTCACCAGCGTGTTCACGCTGTCGCTCAGGCTTTCCTGCTGGGCATTGAGCACGCCGGAATTCTGGAAGTTATGGCGATCGTTACTGACGGCAGAGTAGAACAACCCTCCCGTGACAACTTGCAGCAGACAGAATATGGTGAGGGCAAAGATAATACCGGTAATCACGTGCAGATTTTTCAGCATAGCGGTCGTCCGTTAGAAAGGATGCAGAGGTACACCAATACTATCGTCGTATAGAATTTAAACTTTAATTTAACTCGCGCTTAACTAAGGGCTCCCTGAGGGAACCTGTTGTAAATCCGGATCATTTTTATGAGGAAGGTCAACATGAGCAGCATTGATAAAAGCGGGACGTACGCGCTCGGGACGCGGACGGTGAAACGGCTGGGCTACGGTGCGATGCAGCTGGCCGGGCCTGGCGTCTTTGGGCCGCCGAAGGATAAGCAGGCCGCGCTGGACGTGCTGCGCGAAGCGGTGGCGGCGGGGGTGAACCACATTGATACCAGTGATTTTTACGGCCCTCATGTCACTAACCAGCTGATCCGCGAGGCGCTTCACCCGTACCGGGACGATCTGACGCTCGTCACCAAGATCGGCGCCCGTCGCGATGACAAAGGCGCCTGGCTGCCGGCCTTTTCCGCGCAGGAACTGACGCAGGCGGTGCATGACAACCTGCGTAATCTGCAGCTGGACGTGCTGGACGTGGTGAATCTGCGGATCATGTTTAGCGCACACGGGCCGGCGGAAGGATCGATTGCTGAACCGCTTTCCACCCTGGCAGAATTACAGCAGCAGGGGCTGGTGCGGCATATTGGCCTGAGCAACGTCACGGCAACCCAGGTCGCGGAAGCCCGGAAGCTGGTACCGGTGGTGTGCGTGCAGAACATGTACAACATTGTGAACCGGGGTGACGACGCGCTGGTGGATCTGCTGGCGCAGCAGGGGATTGCGTATGTGCCGTTCTTCCCACTGGGAGGCTTTACGCCACTGCAATCTTCCGGGCTGCAGGCTGTCGCCGACTCGCTGGGCGTCACGGCAATGCAGGTTGCGCTGGCATGGCTGCTGCAGCGTTCCCCAAATATCCTGCTGATCCCGGGCACCTCTTCCGTGGCGCAT
>NZ_QPFW01000229.1:0-52744 GCF_008122455.1 Enterobacter sp. C6 | reverse complement strand
GCCAGCAGGCGATAAAGCGGAAGCTCAGGCGGTTAAGTCTATCTTCGGCGAATCTGCCAGCCGCGTAATGGTGAGCTCCACGAAATCCATGACCGGTCACCTGCTGGGTGCGGCGGGTGCAGTAGAGTCAATCTACTCCATCCTTGCGCTGCGCGATCAGGCTGTTCCACCAACCATCAACCTGGATAACCCGGATGAAGGTTGCGATCTGGACTTCGTTCCTCACGAAGCGCGTCAGGTTAGCGGTATGGAGTACACCCTGTGTAACTCCTTCGGCTTCGGCGGTACCAACGGTTCTCTGATCTTCAAAAAGATCTGATCCTGACGTCCCGATAGCTTTTAAAAAGGTCCGCTTGCCGGGCCTTTTTTATTAAGCCTAATCTTCTTGTCGGCTGCATGACATCCTGCCAGACTAAATGCCCACGCATAAGGAGCCACCATGTTTTTAATCAATGGCCTTGAGCAGGACACGCTGCCTGCCAGCGACAGGGCGATACAGTTCGGTGATGGTTGCTTTACGACGGCGCGCATTCTGGATGGCGATGTCTGCCTGCTGGAGGCGCACATTCGACGTCTGCAGCATGGCTGTGAAAAGTTAATGATTCCCTTTAGGCACTGGGACATATTGCGCCAGGAAATGTGCCAGCTGGCAACCGGGAAGGACACCGGCGTACTCAAAGTCATCATCAGTCGCGGCAGTGGTGGCCGGGGCTACAGCGCCGCATCGTGTATCAACCCAACGCGTATTCTCTCCGTTTCTGCTTATCCTGCGCATTATTCTCGCTGGCGAGAAGACGGCGTCACGCTGACGCTGAGCCCGGTTCGACTGGGACGGAACCCGATGCTGGCCGGGCTTAAGCATCTCAATCGCCTCGAGCAGGTGCTCATTCGTACTCATCTTGAACAGACGGACGCCGAAGAGGCGCTGGTTCTTGACAGCGAAGGGTTCATTACGGAATGCTGTGCGGCTAATTTACTCTGGCGGCAGGGGGGAGAGGTGTTCACTCCGTCGCTGGAACACGCTGGCGTAAATGGGTTAATGCGTCAGTTTTGTCTGCAACAGCTGGCACGCTCTGGCTTTCACGTTGTCGAAGTTAGCGCAGGAGAAGCCGCGCTACAGACTGCCGATGAAGTCATCATCTGCAATGCGCTGATGCCTGTTATACCCGTCCGTGCGTATGGCCAACAACGCTGGTCTTCGCGCGAGCTGTTTCAGTTTTTAGCCCCGATATGTGAGCAAACCAGATAGTCATGAAAAAAATGTTGCGCTTTGTCCTTATCCTCATCGTTGCGCTGGGCGTCGCTGGCGGAGCTGGCGTATGGAAAGTTCGCCAGCTGGCTGACAGCAAGATCCTGGTTAAAGACGAAACGATCTTTACCCTGAAAGCGGGAACCGGCCGCCAGGCGCTTGGGGAACAGCTCTATGGCGACAAGATTATCAATCGTCCACGGGTATTCCAGTGGTTATTGCGCGTGGAGCCTGAGCTGTCACATTTCAAAGCCGGTACCTATCGCTTTACGCCGGGAATGACCGTCAGAGAGATGCTGCAGCTGCTGGAAAGCGGCAAGGAAGCCCAGTTCCCCCTGCGATTTGTGGAAGGGATGCGCCTGAGCGATTACCTCAAACAGCTGCGCGATGCGCCGTATATTAAGCATACCCTGAAGGATGACAGCTATCAGACGGTGGCCGACGTGCTCAAGTTTGAGCATCCTGAGTGGGTGGAAGGTTGGTTCTGGCCGGATACCTGGATGTATACCGCAGGCACGACCGATGTGGCGATTCTTAAGCGGGCGCACAAAAAAATGGTCGCCGCCGTGGATGCCGCCTGGGAAGGGCGAATGGACGGGCTGCCGTATAAAGATCAAAACCAGTTTGTCACCATGGCCTCAATTATCGAGAAAGAGACCGCCGTTGCCGCCGAGCGCGATCGGGTGGCGTCAGTATTTATCAACCGTCTGCGCATCGGCATGCGTCTGCAAACCGACCCTACCGTTATCTACGGCATGGGCGAGAGCTATGCCGGCAAGATCTCAAGAAAAGATCTGGAGACGCCAACGGCGTATAATACCTACGTGATTAGCGGATTACCGCCAGGTCCGATTGCCACGCCGAGCGAAGCGTCGCTTAAAGCCGCCGCGCATCCGGCGAAAACACCGTATCTCTATTTTGTGGCTGATGGAAAAGGGGGACACACCTTTAACACCAACCTTGCCAGCCACAATCGCTCTGTTCAGGACTATCTGAAGGCACTTAAGGAAAAAAATGCGCAGTAAATACATTGTCATTGAGGGACTCGAAGGGGCGGGTAAAACCACCGCCCGCAACGTGGTGGTGGATACGCTGAAATCGCTTGGCGTCGCCGACATGGTCTTCACCCGCGAGCCGGGCGGTACGCAACTTGCGGAGAAACTGCGCAGCCTGGTGCTGGATATTAAATCCGTCGGCGACGAAGTTATCACTGACAAAGCCGAAGTGTTAATGTTCTACGCGGCGCGCGTACAGCTGGTTGAGACGGTGATCAAACCCGCCCTGGCCGATGGCAAGTGGGTAATCGGCGATCGTCACGATCTGTCGACTCAGGCTTATCAGGGCGGTGGACGCGGTATTGACCAGACCATGCTGGCAACGCTGCGCAATGCCGTACTGGGGGATTTTCGTCCCGACCTGACGCTCTATCTGGATGTGACCCCGGAAGTGGGTCTTAAACGCGCCCGCGCGCGCGGCGAGCTCGACCGCATTGAACAAGAGTCGTTTGATTTCTTTAACCGCACCCGTGCGCGCTATCTTGAGCTGGCCGCACAGGACAGTTCCATTCGTACCATCGATGCAACGCAATCCCTGGATGAGGTGACGCGTGACATTCAGCAAACCGTGACGCTGTGGGTGCAGGAGCAGCAGGCATGAAATGGTATCCATGGTTGCGCCCGCACTTTGAACAGCTGATCGGCAGCTATCAGGCGGGGCGGGGGCATCATGCGTTACTGATTCAGGCATTGCCGGGAATGGGCGATGATGCATTGATTTATGCCATCACCCGTTTTCTGATGTGTCAGCAGCCGGAAGGGCACAAGAGCTGTGGTAAATGCCGTGGCTGTCAGCTGATGCAGGCGGGCACGCATCCTGACTACTACACCCTCGAGCCTGAGAAGGGCAAAAGCGCGCTCGGTATTGATGCTGTGCGGGAAGTCAGTGAAAAATTGTACGAGCACGCGCGACTGGGCGGCGCTAAAGTGGTCTGGCTCAAAGACGCCACACAGCTTACCGAGGCGGCGGCTAACGCCCTGCTGAAAACCCTGGAAGAGCCGCCGGTTAAAACGTGGTTTTTCCTCTCGTGTCGTGACCCGGGACGATTACTGGCGACGCTGCGCAGCCGTTGTCGTCTTCATCACCTGGCGGTGCCCCAGGAATCGTGGGCGCTGAGCTGGCTTGAGCGTGAGGTGACAACGTCACCTGAGAGTGCGCTGACCGCCTTGCGCCTGAGCAGCGGCGCGCCCGCGGCGGCGCTGGCATTACTGCAGCCTGACGTCTGGTCAGAGCGAGAAACGCTCTGCCGGGCTGTTGAAACGGCACTGAATAATCACGACTGGCTAAGCGTATTGCCTGCGCTTAACAGCGATCGGGTCGTTGAGCGTCTGCACTGGCTGGCCTCGTTGCTGCTGGATGCACTCAAAACTCAGCAAGGGGCAACGCTGCTGACCAACCCGGATGCGTGGTCGCTGGTGAATACGCTGGCGAACCGCCTCTCAGGGACGATTCTTCATGCGATGCTTCATGAAATTTGCCAGAGCCGAGAACAGCTTTTAACCGTGACGGGCCTTAATCGCGAGCTTTTACTGACCGGCCAGTTACTGCGTATCGAACATTACCTGCAACCCGGCTTCACACCGCCTGTTTCCCATCTCTGAGAGAGACATTATGTTTTTAGTCGACTCACACTGCCATCTTGATGGCCTGGATTATCAATCCCTGCATAAAAACGTGGATGACGTGCTGGCAAAAGCCGCTGCCCGCGATGTGAAATTCTGTCTTGCGGTGGCAACCACGCTGCCGGGCTACCGCTCCATGCGTGAGCTGGTGGGCGTTCGCGATAACGTGGTGTTCTCCTGCGGCGTGCATCCGTTGAATCAGGACGAGGCGTACGACGTTGAGGATCTGCGCCAACTGGCAGCAGAAGAGGGCGTGGTGGCGATGGGCGAGACCGGGCTGGACTACTTTTACACGCCGGAAACCAAACCGCGTCAGCAGGAGTCCTTCCGCAACCATATTCGCATTGGCCGGGAGCTGAACAAGCCGGTTATCGTCCACACCCGCGACGCGCGTGCGGATACCCTGGCGATCCTCCGGGAAGAAAACGTGACGGATTGCGGTGGCGTACTACACTGTTTCACAGAAGACAGAGAAACGGCGGGTAAGCTGCTTGATTTGGGGTTTTATATCTCGTTTTCGGGGATCGTGACGTTCCGTAACGCTGAGCAGCTGCGTGATGCTGCACGTTATGTTCCGCTCGATCGCATTCTGGTGGAGACCGATTCTCCGTATCTCGCACCGGTACCGCATCGCGGTAAAGAGAACCAGCCCGCTATGACGAGAGATGTGGCTGAGTACATGGCCGTACTGAAGGGCGTCAGCATTGATGAGCTGGCCCGCGTGACGACGGAAAACTTCTCCACGCTGTTCCATATCGACCCCGCCCGCCTGCAATCTGTCTGATACACCTGTTTTTTTTAGGCTCGTAATTAATAAGTAAAGCGAGTAAAGTTCACCGCCTCATTTGGGGCGGTGAGGGTGTTTTTAGACACATCCGGACATGCTTTTTGTAAATAACTGAAAGTTTTTCGACCGCCTTAAGCTGAAACGTGATAGCCGTCAAACAAACTCAGAGGGAATTATTTTACTCTGTGTAATAAATAAAGGGCGCTTAGATGTCCTGTCCACGGCACGGTACTCCCCCCGGGCCAATGCGTGAAAGCGTAAAAAAAGCACAAATACTCAGGAGCACTCTCAATTATGTTTAAGAATGCATTTGCTAACCTGCAAAAGGTCGGTAAATCGCTGATGCTGCCAGTATCCGTACTGCCTATTGCAGGTATCCTGCTGGGTGTCGGTTCTGCTAACTTCAGCTGGCTGCCAGCCGTAGTCTCCCACGTGATGGCCGAAGCAGGCGGTTCTGTCTTTGCTAACATGCCGCTGATCTTCGCGATCGGTGTGGCTCTGGGCTTCACCAATAACGACGGCGTTTCTGCTCTGGCTGCAGTGGTTGCCTACGGCATCATGGTGAAAACCATGGCTGTGGTTGCGCCGCTGGTTCTGCATTTACCGGCAGAAGAGATCGCCGCGAAACACCTGGCGGACACCGGTGTTCTGGGCGGTATCATCTCCGGTGCGATTGCAGCGTATATGTTCAACCGCTTCTATCGCATCAAGCTGCCTGAGTATCTGGGCTTCTTCGCGGGCAAGCGTTTCGTTCCGATCATCTCTGGTCTGGCAGCGATTTTCACTGGCGTGATCTTGTCCTTCATCTGGCCACCAATCGGCTCCGCTATCCAGACCTTCTCTCAGTGGGCTGCTTACCAGAACCCGGTTGTGGCGTTTGGTATCTACGGCTTCATCGAGCGTTGCCTGGTGCCATTCGGTCTGCACCACATCTGGAACGTTCCATTCCAGATGCAGATTGGTGAATTCACCAACGCAGCAGGCCAGGTATTCCACGGCGATATCCCACGTTACATGGCGGGTGACCCAACTGCAGGTAAACTGTCTGGTGGCTTCCTGTTCAAAATGTACGGACTGCCTGCAGCGGCGATTGCTATCTGGCACTCTGCGAAGCCAGAGAACCGTGCAAAAGTGGGCGGTATCATGATCTCCGCAGCGTTGACCTCGTTCCTGACCGGTATCACCGAGCCGATCGAGTTCTCCTTCATGTTCGTTGCGCCGATCCTGTACGTTATCCACGCGATTCTGGCGGGCCTGGCGTTCCCAATCTGTATTCTGCTGGGTATGCGTGACGGTACGTCCTTCTCTCACGGCCTGATCGACTTCATCGTTCTGTCCGGTAACAGCAGCAAACTGTGGCTGTTCCCAATCGTCGGTGCGTGCTATGCCGTTGTTTACTACACCATCTTCCGCGTGCTGATTAAAGCACTGGACCTGAAAACCCCAGGCCGTGAAGATGCGACAGAAGACAGCAAAGCTGGCGCGACCAGCGAAATGGCTCCTGCACTGGTTGCCGCGTTCGGTGGTAAAGAGAACATCACTAACCTGGACGCGTGCATCACTCGTCTGCGTGTGAGCGTTGCCGACGTCGCGAAAGTAGACCAGCCGGGTCTGAAAAAACTGGGCGCAGCGGGCGTAGTTGTTGCAGGTTCTGGTGTACAGGCAATCTTCGGTACCAAATCCGATAACCTGAAAACCGAAATGGATGAGTACATCCGCAGCAACTAAGTTGTGACCTGGGGAGACTAAGGCAGCCGAATGGCTGCCTTTTTTATTTGTGTCGCAAAAAACGCCACTGAGACGCGCAAGCGGTCACTCTTCACTCAGCTGATGAACATTCAGGAAAGAAATCGAGGGAGGAGGTTGAAAGGACAGGAGAAACTCGCTCATACTCTTGAATTGTGTCACACACCGATCCCGGGAGTGTGTTTACAGCGGACGCATTGCGCCAGATTAAACAAAAAAGGAAAAGGTCATGGCTGAAGAAACGATTTTCAGTAAAATTATCCGTCGCGAAATTCCGTCGGATATCGTCTATCAGGATGAACTGGTGACGGCTTTCCGGGACATTTCCCCTCAGGCCCCGACGCACATCCTTATCATTCCCAATATTCTGATTCCGACTGTAAACGACGTAAAAACCGAGCATGAAGTGGCGTTAGGTCGTATGCTGACGGTGGCCGCGAAAATCGCTGAACAGGAAGGGATTGCAGAAGACGGTTACCGTCTGATCATGAACTGCAACCGTCATGGTGGCCAGGAAGTGTATCATATTCACATGCATCTGCTGGGTGGACGTCCTCTGGGGCCGATGCTGGCACATAAAGGTCTTTGACATGCGTAAAGGGCGTATTGCAGCGCTGGTAGTGACGATGATGATTGTGGGGTGCAGCACGCGCCCGGCGATCCCCGTGAACGATGAACAGACGCTGGTCATGGAATCCTCCGTGCTTGCCGCGGGCATCACGGCGCAACAGCCTGCGCTGACCATCAGTGAAATCAACTCATCTGCCTCCTCTACGCTCTTTAATGAAAGACACGAACCCGTGACGGTCCACTACCGTTTTTTCTGGTATGACGTAAGAGGTCTCGAAATGCATCCGCTGGAGGCGCCGCGCAGCGTCACCATTCCGGCCAGGTCGTCGGTAACGCTCTATGGCAGCGCCAACTATCTGGGTGCGCATAAGGTGAGACTTTATCTTTATCTCTGAGGGGTGAACCTTGATTAAAAACTTGAGCCGCTATGCGCTCGTGACAGCTTTCGCGCTGTTCCTGGCAGGGTGTGTGACCCGAACTGAACAGCCTGCGCCTGTGGAAGAGGCGAAACCGGGCACAGAACAGCCGACGCAGCCAACGCAGCCGCAGCCAACCGTGCCGTCCGTACCGTCTATACCGGCGCAGCCTGGCCCGATTGAGCATCCGGACCAGACGTCGCAGCCTGCACCGCGCGTGCGCCACTACGACTGGAACGGGGCAATGCAGCCGATGGTCGGTAAAATGCTGCAGGCGCAGGGCGTGACGGCGGGCAGCGTATTGCTGGTCGACAGCGTCAACAACCGTACCAACGGTTCACTGAACGCGGGCGAAGCGACAGAAACCCTGCGCAATGCTCTGGCTAACAACGGCAAGTTTACGCTGGTCTCGGCTCAGCAGCTCGCGGTAGCTAAACAGCAGCTGGGCCTGTCGCCGCAGGATAGTCTCGGCACACGCAGCAAGGCGATCGGCATTGCCCGTAACGTTGGCGCACAGTATGTGCTTTACTCTAACGCCACCGGTAACGTGAATACCCCAGCCCTGCAGATGCAGCTGATGCTGGTTCAGACAGGCGAAATTATCTGGTCAGGTAAAGGTGCGGTTACGCAACAATGACAGCACGCGTGAAGAGATTCTGACGCGCTATTTTCCTCAGCACCGCCTTATCGCGCCGCAGGCCCACTCCGGGCTTGGCGGCGCGAGTTGCATTATAGCGCAGGGCGAACGACGTCTGGTCTTGCGGCAACATCACGACCCCTATGCGCCCGCCTCCCATTTCCGTCGTCAGTTTCGCACCCTGAGGCGTCTTCCGTCAGATCTCGTGCCTGCCCCCCGTTTTTTCAGAGAGAGCTGGATGGCCGTCGACTATCTGGACGGTGACGTGAAAAGCGCGCTGCCGGACACGCCGGCGCTCGCGGCGATGCTGTATCATCTGCACCGGCAGCCACGTCTGGGATGGCGAATCACGTTATACCCGCTGCTGGAACGCTACTGGCAGCAGGCCGCGCCTGACAGACGCACCCCAGTGTGGCTGGCGCATCTCAAGCGGTTGCGTAAAACGGGCGAGCCGCAGCCGATTCGGCTCTCGCCGCTGCACATGGATGTTCATGCCGGAAATATTGTGCATACGCCAGCGGGCATCAGGCTTATCGACTGGGAGTATGCCGGAGATGGCGATGTGGCGCTGGAACTGGCGGCAGTCTGGACGGAGAGTGACGCCGCGCGGCAAATGCTCATCAGGGACTACGCCCAGGTGGCTCATATTGACCCCGAGGCGCTGAGGCGTCAGGTCAGATGCTGGCGACCCTGGGTCGTCATGTTAATGGCTGGCTGGTTTGAAATGCGCTATCGCCAGTCCAGAGACAAACACTTTATTGCGCTGGCAGACGATGCCTGGCGTCAGTTACAAACGAAAGGATAAGAGAGGTGGATGTGGGTCCAGTCATGTTGGATGTAGAAGGGTTTGAGCTGGATGCGGAGGAGCGTGAAATTCTGGCGCATCCGCTGGTGGGTGGCCTGATCCTGTTTACCCGCAACTATCACGATCCGGCGCAGCTGCGTGAGCTGGTGCGTCAGATCCGCGCCGCGTCGCGCAATCATCTGGTGGTCGCCGTCGATCAGGAAGGCGGCCGCGTGCAGCGTTTTCGCGAAGGGTTTACCCGCCTGCCGGCTGCCCAGTCTTTTGCCGCGCTGTTAGGCACGGAAGAGGGGGGGAAACTGGCGCAGGAGGCCGGCTGGCTGATGGCCAGCGAAATGATCGCCATGGATATCGACATCAGTTTTGCCCCGGTTCTGGACGTGGGGCATATCAGCGCCGCCATTGGCGAGCGTTCATACCATGAAGATCCGCGTATTGCGCTGGCCATGGCGACCCGGTTTATCGACGGTATGCACGATGCCGGAATGAAAACCACCGGGAAACACTTCCCGGGCCACGGCGCGGTGACGGCGGACTCACACAAAGAGACCCCGCGCGATCCGCGCCCGGAAGCGGAAATTCGCGCCAAAGATATGTCGGTGTTCAGGTCGCTGATCACCGACAACAAGCTTGATGCCATTATGCCTGCGCACGTGATTTACAGCGACGTTGACCCGCGCCCTGCCAGCGGCTCTCCGCACTGGCTGAAAACCGTTCTGCGTCAGGAGCTGGGGTTCAATGGCGTGATCTTCTCTGACGACTTATCGATGGAAGGGGCGGCGATTATGGGCAGCTACGCTGAACGCGGTCAGGCGTCGCTGGATGCAGGTTGCGATATGATCCTGGTCTGCAATAATCGTAAAGGTGCCGTGAGCGTGCTGGATAACCTGTCGCCGATCAATGCAGAGCGTGTTACACAATTGTATCATAAAGGTTCATTTAGCCGTCAGGAGCTGATGGATTCGGCGCGCTGGAAGACGGTCAACGCCCGGCTTGAAGACCTGAATGAGCGCTGGCAGGCATATAAAGCCAGCCTGTAAACCCTCCCGGAAGGCGTAGCGTGGTGAGAAGACGATGATCATCTATTTACACGGTTTTGACTCAAACAGTCCTGGTAATCATGAGAAGGTGCTGCAGCTGCAGTTTATCGATCCGGATGTACGGTTGATCAGCTACAGCACGCGCCATCCGAAGCATGATATGCAGCATCTGCTCAAAGAGGTGGACAAGATGTTGCAGCTCAACGTCGACGATCGGCCGCTTATTTGCGGCGTGGGGCTGGGTGGCTACTGGGCGGAGCGGATTGGCTTCCTGTGCGACATTCGCCAGGTGGTGTTCAATCCTAACCTGTTCCCGAACGAGAACATGGAAGGCAAAATTGACCGCCCGGAAGAGTATGTCGATATTGCGACCAAGTGCGTCAGCAATTTTCGTGAGAAAAACCGCGACCGCTGCCTGGTGATCCTTTCACGTAATGATGAAGCGCTCAACAGCCATCGGGCAGCAGAACTGCTGCATCATTACTATGAGATCGTCTGGGACGAAGAACAGACCCACAAGTTCAAGAACATCTCCCCGCATCTGCAGCGTATCAAAGCGTTTAAAACGCTGGGTTAATCCCTTATCCGCAGGCATCAAAGCCCGGCCGCGAAAGCGTACCGGGCTTTCTTTTTGACCAGAATTGTCTACTTTTAAGCCATCAAAACTTGATGCATATCAATTTTGGTATGACCAATGCGCCTGACGTGGTATTCTCAATGCACCTGAATGGTTTCAGTGCTGTAACCTGTTGTTAATTAAGGGTTATTTTTATAACTTTTAATTAACAATTGGTTAATAATTTGAGGGGGTCACGTTGACTACGCCATTGAAAAAGATAGTGATTGTAGGCGGTGGTGCTGGCGGGCTGGAGCTGGCTACACAGCTGGGCAAGAAGCTGGGTCGCGGTAAAAAAGCCAAAATTACGCTGGTGGATCGTAACCACAGCCACCTGTGGAAACCGCTGCTGCACGAAGTGGCGACCGGTTCTCTGGATGAGGGCGTGGACGCGCTCAGCTATCTGGCGCACGCGCGCAACCACCATTTCCAGTTCCAGCTGGGCTCGGTGGTGGACATCAACCGTGAAAGCAAAACCATCACCCTGGCAGAGTTGCGCGATGAAAAAGGGGAGCTGCTGGTTCCTGAGCGCAAGCTGCCGTACGACACGCTGGTCATGGCGCTGGGCAGTACCTCCAACGACTTCAACACGCCGGGCGTGAAAGAGCACTGTATCTTCCTCGATAACCCGCACCAGGCGCGTCGTTTCCATCAGGAAATGCTGAACCTGTTCCTGAAGTACACCAGCAATATGGGTGCGAACGGTAAGGTGAATATCGCCATTGTCGGCGGTGGTGCGACGGGCGTTGAGCTGTCTGCGGAGCTGCACAATGCAGTGAAACAGCTGCACAGCTACGGTTACAAAGGGTTAACTAACGAAGCGCTGAACGTCACGCTGGTCGAAGCCGGTGAACGCATCCTGCCTGCGCTGCCTCCGCGAATTTCCGGTGCGGCACACAATGAGCTCACCAAACTGGGCGTACGGGTGTTGACGCAGACCATGGTGACCAGCGCCGACGAAGGCGGCCTGCACACCAAAGACGGCGAGTATATCAAAGCGGATCTGATGGTCTGGGCGGCAGGTATCAAAGCGCCTGACTTTATGAAAGAGATCGGCGGTCTGGAAACGAACCGCATTAACCAGCTGGTCACCGAGCCAACGCTGCAAACCACGCGTGACCCTGACATCTTTGCTATCGGTGACTGTGCCTCCTGCGCGCGTCCTGAAGGTGGATTCGTGCCGCCGCGCGCGCAGGCCGCTCACCAGATGGCAAGCCTGGTGCTGCACAACATTCTGGCGCAGTACAAAGGCAAGCCAATGAAAGCCTATGTCTATAAAGACCATGGTTCACTGGTATCGCTGTCAAACTTCTCTACCGTCGGCAGCCTGATGGGCAACCTGATGCGCGGCTCAATGATGGTAGAAGGGCGCATTGCCCGCTTCGTGTATATCTCCCTCTACCGTATGCACCAGATTGCGCTGCACGGCTACTTCAAAACCGGGCTGATGATGCTGGTGGGCAGAATCAACCGCGTGATCCGTCCGCGTCTGAAGCTGCACTAATCTTTCACTCCCTCCGGGTCCTCCGGAGGGGGTTTTTAGCATTTCATGCTGTAGATCACAGTTTGAGTGCTTAAGAGTTCTCCTAAATACAATATATCTCCTCTCAACGCCCCTTTTTTGATCCTTTATCTTATTGGCGAAGCGATGCCTCCATTGCAAAATTGTTACCAATAGCAACAAAGGAGGAAGTCCCGTGAATAAATCAATGTTGGCGGGTATAGGGATTGGCGTCGCGGCTGCGTTAGGTGTGGCTGCCGTTGCCAGTCTCAACGTATTAGATCGCGGCCCGCAGTATGCGCAGGTGGTTTCTGCTACACCGATTAAAGAAACGGTAAAAACGCCTCGTCAGGAGTGCCGTAACGTCTCCGTGACGCACCGTCGTCCGGTGCAGGATGAAAACCGCATTGCCGGTTCTGTTCTGGGCGCGGTAGCGGGTGGCGTGATTGGTCACCAGTTCGGCGGCGGCCGGGGTAAAGATGTGGCGACCGTGGTCGGTGCGCTGGGTGGCGGCTATGCCGGTAACCAGGTACAGGGCGCGATGCAGGATAATGATACCTACACCACGACTCAGCAACGCTGCAAAACCGTCTATGACAAGTCGGAAAAAATGCTGGGCTATGACGTGACGTACAAAATTGGCGATCAGCAGGGCAAAATCCGCATGGATAAAGACCCGGGCACGCAAATTCCACTGGATGGGAATGGCCAGCTGGTTCTGAATAACAAAGTGTAAAAAAGATGTTCTCTGAATTTAGCTCCTCATGCGCTCAGGCTGAGGAGCTTTTTTTTGCTTCAGATTTTCAGTAGCTCTGGCCACAGTCGCAGCGTGGTTTCGCTAATATTCTGCAGTTTTTCCAGCGTAGCCCCTTCACGGGCGCTGATCGACATCCCCTGCAAAATACAGCTCAGGTATTGCGCCAGCAGTTGAGGGTTGCATTGCGCAGGGATTTCACCGCGCTGCTGGCGCTGAGCCAGAAAGGCGCTGAGCGTCTCCTCCTGCATGGCATGCCGCGATTTCACCGTATTGGCAATCTCTTTCGAGGACGCCGCCAGGGTGGCAGAGGTGTTAATCATAAAGCAGCCCGCAGGCGTCTCTTTACTGGTGAAGCAGGTCGCGACGGCGGTGAAATAGTCGCGAAGCGCCTGTTCGACGCTTTTCTCTTCACAGAACAGCTGGGCTTCGTGTTTCGCCGCAAAGCGCGAAATGTATCTGTCCAGCACTGCCCTGAACAGCCCCTCTTTATTGGTAAATTCGGCATACAGCGTCGGCGCTTTGGCTCCGGTGGCTTCTACCAGATCGGAAAGCGAGGTTGCTTCATACCCATGTTGCCAGAAGAGAGTCATGGCCTTATCAAGCGCTGCATCCCTGTCAAACACTTTTGGTCGGCCACGGCTTTTCTTCGCACAACTCGTGACATCGGTTGTCATGTGCCGTTGGTCCTCTGTTGGTTTGGTGAATAACCATTATAAAAATAAACGCAACCCACCACCAGTGCTGAATGCTTAAAAATATATTAATCATATCTATATGAAAAATAACGACTTTAAAATTAAGTTAATGGTCGTTATAAAATTATGTTGACGCGTGACCTGGATCACATTTATGATTTACCTATCGATCGTTAACTAAATAGATAACGACCTCCAAATTCATCTGCTAAAGGTAAACATCATGAAAAACGTAAAAACCCTCATCGCTGCTGCTGTCCTGAGTTCACTCTCTTTCGCAAGCTTTGCTGCTGTACAGGTACAATCCACTCCGGTCGATCAGCATAAAGTCGGGACAATCTCTGCGTCTGCCGGGACTAACCTGGGTTCCCTGGAAGATCAGCTGGCGCAAAAAGCGCAAGAGATGGGTGCAAAATCTTACCGCATCACCTCTGTGACCGGTCCTAACACCCTGCACGGCACGGCTGTCATCTACAAATAAGCCGGGCATAAACCCTCATTTATGCCACTGCAATAAAAAAACGCCCTGCTGAGCAGGGCGTTTTTTTTATTTATGATTTACATCGATTGCTGGATTACATCGTGATGCAGGGTGACATCGGTCGGCATGCCTGACCGGGCCTCCATCGCGTGCTCCATCACCACGCTGTTGGTATTCGCATTCGTTTTGAAGCTCACCATCGCGGCATTCAGGTTAATGGGCAGCGTCTGCGGATCATCGCCAATGTTTTTCGATAGCGGCTGGTGAATTTCGACCAGCCGCACGCCGCCCGGCTCCTCAGAAACCTTAATCGGCGTATTGATAATATTCACTTTGGTTCCCGGTGTAACGACGTTAAACAGCGTTTTGATATCGTCATCGCGCAGACGAATACATCCGGAACTGACGCGCATGCCGATGCCAAAGTCCGCATTCGTGCCGTGCAGCAGGTAAACACCACCGTAGGCTGCCAGGCGGATCGCGTGGTGTCCCATTGGGTTATCCGGGCCTGCCGGCACCACGGCTGGAAGATCGATGCCCTGAGCTTTATAACGGGCTCGAATATTGGCCGTCGGGGTCCAGGTTGGATTCGCGCGTTTATCCGAGACGGTGGTGACCATCGTCGGCGTCAGGGTGTCGCCGCCCAGCTGACCAATACCAATCGGGTAGACGGTCACCTCATTTTTACCCGGCGGGTAATAGTACAGACGCAGCTCGGCCAGGTTTATCACCATCCCCTCGCGCGGGGCGTCCGGCAGAATCGTCTGTAACGGGATAGTCAACACGCTGCCCGCTCGCGGAACGTACGGGTCGACGCCGGGGTTCGCCTGCAGCAGAGCCAGAAAACCGACGTTATATTTTTTGGCAATGGCTTCCAGTGAACCGCCATTATTTTCAACCACATGAAAGCGGTTTTCACCCACCACCTTGCTGCCGGGCGGAGGAAGGGGCCAGGTATTTGCGCGAGCGGGAAGCGCCACCGCAACGGTGGCTGCCAGCGCAAACAGGGTTAACCAGCGAGTAAAACGCGAAAAGGTCATCATCACCATAATCCATGCAAATGATAAGGTTATTGTTTTATAAGGCGTTAATGATAATTATGACGAATGGGTGTGTCGGGAAGATCGGGTGAAGTGCAAAGAGTTTGTAAATTGTCCCCCCGTAGCACTGGGCTAACAGGGGGAAGGGAGGTTATGCGATCGCGTTCTCTTCCAGCTGACGCATAAAGTTACGCACCCAGTCCATACGGGTTTTGCGCTCCGTCAGCTCCTGGGTAAATTTCAGACGGGTTGGGCCATCCAGACGGAAATGCTGCGGCTGTTTTTGCAGCAGGCCGATGAGCCACATCGGGTTGACGTGGTTCTTCTCGGCGAATTCAATCACGCCGCCTTTTTCATTGCCTTCGAGCTTACGAATCCCCAGCTTCTGCGCCTGCTGGCGCAGTCTCGCGATATCCAGCAGATTTCTCGCCGCATCGGGCAGCAGACCAAAGCGATCGATAAGCTCAACCTTGATCTCTTCCAGCTCGTTCTCCTTCTTCGCGCTGGCGATGCGTTTGTAGAATGAGAGTCGGGTATTCACGTCCGGAATGAAATCATCCGGCAGCAGGGAAGGCATACGCAGCTCGACCTCGGTCTGCTGGCTGGTGAGGTCTTCCAGCGACGGCTCGCGTCCGGCCTTCAGGGCATCAACCGCGTTCTCCAGCAGCTCCATATAGAGCGAGAAGCCGATGGTTTCCATCGAGCCGCTCTGGTCTTCACCCAGCAGTTCGCCGGCACCGCGGATCTCGAGATCGTGCGTGGCCAGCGCAAAGCCTGCGCCGAGGTCTTCCAGCGAGGCGATGGCTTCCAGACGCTTTTGCGCGTCGGTGGTCATCGCTTTCGGATGCGGCGTCAGCAGCCAGGCGTAGGCCTGATGGTGTGAACGCCCGACGCGACCGCGCAGCTGGTGAAGCTGCGCCAGACCAAAGTGATCCGCGCGTTCAATGATGATGGTGTTTGCCGTCGGAATGTCGATCCCGGTTTCGATGATGGTGGTGCACACCAGCACGTTAAAGCGCTGGTGGTGGAAGTCGTTCATCACCCGTTCCAGCTCGCGCTCGCGCATCTGCCCGTGACCGATAGCGATACGCGCTTCCGGTACCAGTTCCGCCAGCCTGTCCGCCGCTTTCTGGATATTTTCCACGTCGTTATAGAGGTAGTAGACCTGCCCCCCACGAAGCACTTCACGCAGAATGGCCTCACGCACCACCAGATTATCGTACTCGCGGACAAAGGTTTTCACCGCCAGACGGCGAGCCGGCGGCGTGGCAATAATCGACAGATCGCGCATGCCGCTCATCGCCATGTTCAGGGTTCGCGGGATCGGCGTTGCGGTCAGGGTCAGGATGTCGACGTCGGCGCGCATCGCTTTGATGCGCTCTTTATGACGCACCCCGAAGCGGTGCTCTTCGTCGACGATCAGCAGCCCCAGATCTTTCCACTTCACGTCGCTTTGCAGCAGCTTGTGGGTGCCGATCAGAATGTCGATTTTACCCTCGCTGGCCTGTTCCAGTATCTGGGTCTGCTCTTTGTTGCTGCGAAAACGCGACAGCATCTCGATGCGAACCGGCCAGTTGGCGAAGCGGTCGCGGAAGTTGTCGAAGTGCTGCTGAGCGAGCAGGGTGGTCGGCACCAGCACCGCCACCTGCTTGTTGTTTTCGACCGCAAGGAAGGCGGCGCGCATCGCCACTTCGGTTTTGCCGAAGCCAACGTCGCCGCAGACTAAGCGGTCCATTGCCAGCGGCTGGCACATGTCGCTCAGCACGGCGTTGATGGCCTGAGCCTGATCCGGCGTGGTTTCAAACGGGAAGCTGTCACAAAACAGTTGGTACTGTTCCTTATCATGCTTAAAGGCGAAGCCCTCTTTGGCCGCGCGCTGGGCGTAAATATCCAGCAGCTCGGCGGCCACGTCGCGCACTTTTTCCGCGGCCTTCTGGCGCGCGCGCGCCCAGGCATCGCCGCCCAGCTTGTGCAGCGGCGCGTTCTCTTCGGCACCGCCCGCGTAGCGGCTGATCAGATGCAGGGACGACACCGGAACATACAGTTTGGCGTCGTTAGCGTAGGTCAGCATCAGGTATTCACCTTTAATGCCGCCCGCTTCCAGCGTGGTCATCCCCTGATAGCGTCCAACGCCATGCTCCAGGTGAACAATCGGCTGGCCCGGGTGCAGCTCGGCCAGGTTACGGATCAGCGTGTCCGGGTTGATGGTCCGACGGCTGTCCTGACGGCGGCGTGCGACGCGCTCGCCCAGCAGGTCGCTTTCGCAAATCAGCGCCAGGTTATTGAGCGTGTCGATAAAACCGTGCTCGGCGGCGCCAATCATCAGGTAACGACCGTTTCCGGTCGCTTCGCTCAGGCGCAGGATGCGCTTCGGCGCCACCTTAATGCGTCCCAGCAGCTCACCTAACGCTTCGCGGCGGCCTTCACTCTCAACGGAGAACACCACCGGGCCGGTAAAGGACTCCAGAAACTTGCGCAGATTATCCAGCGGGGATTTCTGCTGCGCCTGGACGGCCAGGTCCGGCAGCGTCCGGAAGGCGAGGTTGGTGTTGGCGGCCTTGTCGGCAAGCGAATCGGTTTTCAGCTGCATGCGCGGCCAGCGCTTCAGCTCGGCGTTGAGCTCGTCGGTACGCAGCCACAGCGCTTCCGGCGGCAGTAGCGGGCGCATCGGGTCAACGCCCCGGTTTTCGAAGCGCGCGCGGGTTTCACTTTCAAAGCGGCTGGCGCTGGCGTCGATATCGCCGGTAGTAACAATCAGCGTATTCGCCGGGAAGTAGCTGAACAGGGCAGGGAGCGGCTCGTTGAAGAACAGCGGCTGCCAGTATTCGATCCCGGCAGGCAGCGTGCCTTTACTGACCTGCTGATAAATATGTTCCGCGTCGCGCTTCACCTCGAACTTATCGCGCCACTGGCTGCGAAACAGTTCGATAGCGGTTTTGTCCGTGGGGAACTCATGCGCGGGCAGTAAATTGATGGACTCCACTTCTTCCAGCGTGCGCTGCGTGTCGGCGTCGAAGACGCGCAGGCTGTCGATTTCATCATCGAAAAAGTCCAGACGATACGGCTGGTCGCTGCCCATCGGGTAAAGGTCGAGCAGCGCGCCGCGGGTCGCGTATTCCCCGTGCTCCATCACCTGGTCGACGTGGCGATAGCCGGCCCCGTCAAGCTGCGCGCGCAGGGCATCACGGGACAGTCGCTGGCCTTTTTTCATCACCAGCGCGTGACCGTGCAGATAGCTGTGCGGACAGACTCGCTGCATCAGGGTGTTCACCGGCACAATCAGCACGCCGCGCTGCATGGTCGGGAGTTGATAGAGCGTCGACAGGCGCGAGGAGATAATCTCCTGATGCGGAGAGAAGCTGTCATACGGCAGCGTTTCCCAGTCGGCCAGGCTGAACACCAGATTATCGGTGAACTGGCGAATTTCGTCGTGCAGACGCAGGGCGTTTTGCATATCCGGGGCAACCAGAATCACCGGGCCTGGATGACGCTCGGCGATTTCCGCCACCAGCGTGGCGCACGCCGCGCCCGTGAGTTCACCCAGCTGGCGTTGGTCGCCCGCTTTGACAGGTAAGGAATAACGATAGTGTTCAGGCATGGCTATGTCAGAGTCTCTTATGGATATACCAACAGTATTGGGGCATATCACTGATACGCAATGTCTTTATTATCCTCGATCGTTTTACATAAGCAAATCGTAACCGCACGGCTGGGCTAAACGCCCCCGAAACGGGGGCGAAGAGGGCATTAACGCGTTGAAGGTGACAGGGTCAGCGTAGCGGGAGGAGAGAAGAAAACGTCGCCAAACAGCGCGGTGGAGATCTTACGCACCCCGAGTCCGGCCAGGGTACAGACCAGCAGGCTGGCAAACGGATAGACAAGAATTAGGGATAGCTCGGCCCAGACCGGCCAGTAAGCGGCATTCATCTCGCCGATCAGGAACAGGCTAAAGGCCTCAATCAGGATGCGGTGGGTGGTATAAATCGCAATGGTGTTTGAGCCAATCACGTTCAGCAGATTGTTCGGGTGAACGGCATAGCGCTGCTCAAGGCTATAGAACAGCTTCATGATCAACACAATCGACAGCAATGAGAGCAGCAGCGGAACGTTAGCAAACCACAGCACCACGGAGACGGCGGCGAAAGCGCCGGTTGCCAGCCAGATGCGGCGCAGGTTGACGCTTTTCATCCACGCCATCAGCGCTGCGCCATACCACGCCCCGAGGCTGTAGTAGATCATGTTGCGTACCACGCTGTTCATTCCCCACCACGGCAGCGGCATGAAGTTGATCGCGATGCTTGCCAGCGCCAGCAGCCCCAGTACCGGCAGCTTCCAGCGGCTCAGCAGTTTACACAGCGTGAAGTAGACCACCAGAGCATACAGATACCACAGGCTGGTGCTGGCGGTGAGCATGCCTTGCACAAATCCTGAGAGCGAGTCGGCGTAGGCCGCGTTCGACGAGGTGGCAAGCTCACGCTCGGGCGCCAGCCACGCGTTCAGGTGGGCCAACGCCTGCCATTGCAGGACACCCCATAGCGCCAGCACCCAGACAATGCTCCAGATCCGCTTGTCGAGACTGGTTCGCCAGTCCACCTCGTCGATATAACGACGGATCAGGTAGCCGGAGATAAAGAAGAAGACCGGCATACGAAACGGTGCGAGATAGAGGTTAAAATAGACCCAGCATTTGGCGAGAAGGCCGGAGAGCGGGTGTTGCAGCCCGATCAGATGCGGATAAAACGTGATAACCGAATGATAGATAACCACCAGGCAGATACACAGCCCTTTTATCTGGTTAATCCATAATGCTTTTTGCTTCATTGTTCGCCACTACCTTATTGCCATAAACGAACGAGCAATTGTTGTAAAACGACACCAGGATGTAATGGGTAACAGTCTGTATCAGGAGGTTTTTCGGAAAAGGTGGAGGTTGCGAGGTGAGTATTCAGACAATAGCACCCTGATTTATCTGAATTTTTCGGAAAAATGATTACCAAAGCTTACTGTTTCAGTCATTTACGCTTAACGGATTCGCTTATATACTCGTGGGTCTGCTATCAGCAAACAGACGGATTTCATGTATCAACCTGTCGCACTCTTCATAGGCTTACGCTACATGCGTGGGCGCGCCGCGGACCGCTTCGGTCGCTTTGTCTCCTGGCTTTCGACTATTGGCATTACGCTTGGCGTGATGGCACTGGTGACGGTGCTTTCCGTCATGAATGGCTTTGAGCGCGAGCTGCAAAATAACATCCTGGGGCTGATGCCGCAGGCCGTTCTCTCATCGACTAACGGTTCGGTTAACCCACAGCAGCTGCCGGAAAGCACGGCGAAGTTACAGGGCGTCACGCGCGTTGCGCCGTTGACCACCGGTGACGTGGTGCTGCAAAGCGCCCGCAGCGTGGCGGTCGGCGTGATGCTGGGTATCGACCCGACGCAAAACGATCCGCTGACACCATATCTGGTTAACGTGAAGCAGACCGATCTGGAAGCCGGAAAATACAATGTGATTCTGGGTGAACAGCTTGCCGGCCAGCTTGGCGTCAACCGTGGTGACCAGCTGCGGGTGATGGTCCCTTCTGCCAGCCAGTTTACGCCGATGGGACGCCTGCCAAGCCAGCGCCTGTTCAACGTGATTGGTACCTTTGCCGCTAACAGCGAAGTCGATGGCTACCAGATGCTGGTGAACATTCAGGATGCTTCACGCCTGATGCGCTACCCGGCGGGGAATATCACCGGCTGGCGCCTGTGGCTCGACGCACCGCTGAAGGTCGATACCCTCAGCCAGCAAAAACTGCCGGACGGCACCAAATGGCAGGACTGGCGCGAGCGCAAAGGCGAATTGTTCCAGGCCGTGCGGATGGAAAAAAACATGATGGGGCTGCTGCTGAGCCTGATCGTGGCCGTGGCCGCATTTAACATCATTACCTCGCTGGGCCTGATGGTGATGGAGAAGCAGGGCGAAGTTGCCATTCTGCAAACCCAGGGGCTCACGCCGCGCCAGATCATGGCGGTGTTTATGGTGCAGGGGGCCAGTGCCGGTATCATCGGCGCGCTGCTCGGCGCCGTGCTGGGGGCATTGCTTGCCAGCCAGCTCAATAACTTAATGCCGATCATTGGCGCGCTGCTTGACGGCGCGGCGCTGCCGGTGGCTATCGAGCCGCTGCAGGTGGTCGGTATTGCGCTGGCAGCGATGGCCATTGCGCTGCTTTCTACGCTTTATCCTTCCTGGCGCGCCGCCGCCACTCAACCCGCTGAGGCTTTACGTTATGAATAAGATCCTGTTGCAATGCGACAACCTGTCCAAACGCTATCAGGAAGGTACTGTGCAAACCGACGTGCTGCACAATGTGAGCTTTAGCGTGGGTGAAGGCGAGATGATGGCGATTGTCGGCAGCTCCGGCTCGGGCAAAAGTACGCTGCTGCATCTGCTGGGCGGGCTGGATACGCCAACCGAAGGCGACGTGATTTTCTCCGGCCAGCCGATGAGCAAAATGTCCTCGGCGGCGAAGGCCGAGCTGCGCAACCGCGAGCTGGGCTTTATCTACCAGTTCCACCATCTGCTGCCGGATTTCACGGCGCTGGAAAACGTGGCGATGCCGCTGCTGATTGGCAAAAAGAAACCGGCAGAAATTAACGCTCGCGCCAGCGACATGCTGAAAGCGGTAGGGCTGGGTCATCGCGGCAACCATCGTCCCTCTGAGCTTTCCGGCGGCGAGCGTCAGCGCGTGGCGATTGCCCGTGCGCTGGTCAACAACCCGCGTCTGGTGCTGGCGGATGAGCCTACCGGTAACCTGGACGCCCGCAATGCGGACAGTATTTTCCAGCTTCTGGGCGAGCTGAACGCCTCGCAGGGCACCGCGTTTCTGGTGGTGACCCACGATCTGCAGCTGGCAAAACGCATGGGGCGTCAGCTTGAGATGCGCGACGGCCATCTGAACGCGGAACTGACCCTGATGGGAGCAGAGTAATGGCGTCACCGTTATCGTTACTCATCGGTTTACGTTTTAGCCGCGGCCGCCGTCGCGGCGGCATGGTGTCGCTGATCTCCGTCATCTCGACCATCGGTATTGCGCTGGGTGTGGCGGTGCTGATTGTCGGCTTAAGCGCGATGAACGGTTTCGAGCGCGAGCTGAATAACCGCATTCTGGCGGTCGTGCCGCACGGGGAGATCGAACCGGTTAACCAGCCATGGACGAACTGGAGCGATGCGCTCGCCAAAGTTGAAAAAGTGCCGGGCATCGCCGCGGCCGCGCCCTATATTAACTTTACCGGGCTGGTGGAGAGCGGGGTAAACCTGCGCGCCATTCAGGTGAAAGGAGTCAACCCAGTCCAGGAAGCGCGTCTCAGCGCGCTGCCGAACTATGTGCAGAACGGCGCGTGGGCCAACTTCAAGGCGGGCGAGCAGCAGATCATCATGGGTAAAGGCGTGGCCGATGCCCTGAAGGTGAAGCAGGGCGACTGGGTGTCAATCATGATCCCGAACGCCAGCGCCGACCACAAACTGCAGCAGCCTAAACGCGTGCGCCTGCACGTTACCGGTATTCTTCAACTGAGCGGCCAGCTTGACCACAGCTTTGCGATGGTGCCGATGGAAGATGCGCGCCAGTATCTCGACATGGGCGACAGCGTGACGGGTATTGCCATTAAGGTAAACGACGTCTTTAACGCCAACAAGCTGGTACGCGACGCGGGCAGCGTGACCAATAACTATGTCTACATCAAAAGCTGGATCGGCACTTACGGGTATATGTACCGTGATATCCAGATGATCCGCGCCATTATGTATCTGGCGATGGTGCTGGTGATTGGTGTGGCGTGCTTTAATATCGTCTCGACGCTGGTGATGGCGGTCAAGGACAAGAGCGGCGACATCGCCGTGCTGCGTACGCTGGGGGCGAAAGACGGTCTTATTCGCGCCATCTTCGTCTGGTACGGTTTGCTGGCGGGGCTGTTCGGCAGCCTGTGCGGCGTGGTGATTGGCGTGGTGGTTTCCCTGCAGCTGACGCCGATTATCAACGGGATTGAAAAACTTATTGGTCACCAGTTCCTGTCGGGTGATATCTATTTTATTGACTTCCTGCCGTCTGAACTGCACTGGCTGGATGTTTTTTATGTGCTGCTTACAGCACTTTTACTGAGTCTGCTGGCAAGCTGGTATCCGGCGCGTCGCGCAAGCCGAATTGATCCGGCGAGGGTATTAAGTGGCCAGTAATTACGTCATGATCTAGCGGCTTTCGGGTCGCCAGATCGAAAGAGGAATGCGTTATGTATTATGGATTTGATATTGGCGGCACCAAGATTGCGCTCGGCGCGTTTGATAAAGACCTCAAACTGCAGTGGGAAACCCGCGTTCCCACGCCGCGCGAAAGCTACGACGAATTTTTAACCGCCATTGCCGCGCTGGTGGCGCAGGCAGATGAACGTTTCGGCGTGAAAGGCAGCGTCGGCATCGGTATTCCGGGCATGCCCGAAACCGACGACGGTACGCTTTACGCGGCCAACGTGCCTGCCGCCAGCGGTAAACCGCTGCGCGCCGATCTCTCTGCTCTCCTTGAACGCGACGTGCGTTTAGACAATGATGCCAACTGCTTTGCGCTCTCTGAAGCCTGGGATGATGAATTCCGTCGCTATCCGCTGGTGATGGGGCTGATCCTCGGTACCGGCGTCGGCGGAGGAATCGTCGTCAACGGTAAGCCCATCACCGGCCGCAGCTACATTACCGGCGAGTTTGGCCATATCCGCCTGCCGGTGGATGCTCTTGAGGTGGTGGGGCGTGATTTCCCGCTGACACGCTGCGGCTGTGGCCAGCACGGCTGTATTGAGAACTACCTTTCCGGCCGCGGGTTTGCATGGCTTTACGAACACTTCTATCATCAGAAACTTGAGGCCCCTCAAATCATTACCCTGTGGGAGCAAGGGGATGCGCAGGCGCGTGAGCACGTCGAGCGCTATCTGGATCTGCTGGCGGTGTGTCTGGGAAATATTCTCACCATCGTCGACCCGGATCTGCTGGTGATCGGGGGAGGGCTCTCAAACTTTACCGCGATTACGGAACGGTTGTCCGGGCGTTTGCCCCGACATTTATTGCCGGTTGCCCGCGTGCCGCGTATTGAACGCGCGCGACACGGGGACGCAGGAGGGATGCGCGGAGCCGCATTCCTTCATCTCACCGATTAGTTTACGAGGTTTCTATGCTGTCGCGTCGCCAGGGTCGACTCAGCCGTTTTCGCAAAAACAAACGCCGCTTACGTGAGCGCTTGCGCCAGCGGATCTTTTTCAGAGACAGAATAATGCCAGAAGCGATGGATAAACCCAGAGTGGTGGTGCTGACCGGGGCGGGGATCTCCGCCGAGTCAGGAATTCGAACCTTCCGCGCGGCGGACGGGCTGTGGGAAGAGCACCGCGTGGAGGATGTCGCCACGCCGGAAGGTTTTGCCCGCGACCCGGATCTCGTGCAGGCGTTTTACAACGCCCGCCGTCGTCAGCTTCAGCAGCCTGACGTTGCGCCTAATGCGGCGCATCTGGCGCTGGCGAAGCTGGAAGAGGCGCTGGGCGATCGTTTTCTGCTGGTAACGCAGAATATCGACAACCTGCACGAGCGGGCCGGCAACAAGAACATCATCCATATGCACGGTGAGCTGCTCAAGGTTCGCTGCGCCTGGAGCGGTCAGGTGCTTGACTGGAAAGAAGACGTGCTGCCGGAGGATAAGTGCCACTGCTGCCAGTTCCCGTCGCGCCTGCGACCGCACGTGGTCTGGTTCGGCGAAATGCCGCTGGGAATGGATGAGATCTACAGCGCGCTGGCGATGGCCGACGTGTTTATCGCCATCGGCACATCCGGCCACGTTTATCCGGCGGCGGGGTTTGTCCACGAAGCGCGACTGCACGGTGCGCATACGGTTGAACTCAACCTTGAGCCAAGCCAGGTGGGCAGCGAGTTTGAAGAGAAACACTACGGTCTGGCAAGCACGGTTGTCCCGGAGTTTGTCGACAAGCTGCTGAAAGGTCTGTAACGCGAATCGCGTGAAAAGGCACCCGCTGGACGGGTGCCTTTTTATTTAAGAATGAAAGAACGCCAGCGTCTTCTCCAACGATTTAGCCTGCTCGTCCAGCGAGAGCGCCGCCGCTGAGATCTGCTGAACCAGAGAGGCGTTCTGCTGGGTGGTGCTGTCCATCTGGTTAACGGCAGTGCTGACCTGGCTAATCCCGCGGTTCTGCTCGTCCAGCGCCTGAACAATGTCGTTGATGACCAGATGCACGTGCGACACCGCCTCAATCACCTGTTTCATCATTACGCCGGTCTCATTGACCAGCTCAACGCCTTTACTGACGCGGCCTGAGGACTCGGCAATCAGCTGAGAGATCTCTTTGGCCGCGTTAGCGCTTCGCTGGGCAAGATTGCGCACTTCACCTGCGACTACCGCGAAACCGCGCCCCTGTTCGCCGGCACGCGCTGCTTCAACGGCCGCATTCAGCGCCAGGATATTGGTCTGGAAGGCGATGCCATCGACGATGTTGTTAATCTCACCGATCTTACGCGCGCTCTCGTCAATCTCCCCAATCACCACGACTACGTCGTTCACCAGCGTTTCGCCATGCCCGGCGAGGCTCGCGGCGCGATCGGTCAGCGTCGTCGCCTTATGGGCGTTGTCGGCGTTATTCTTCACCGTGACCGAAATCTCTTCCATGCTGGCTGCCGTTTCAACAATTGCCGCCGCCTGTTCTTCGGTTCGCGAGGCGAGATCAAGGTTGCCCGCCGAAATTTCGCTGGTCCCGCCGTGCACGGAATGGCTGGCTTCGCTGATATTGTCGACGATGCGCTTAAGCTGCATCTGCATGGTGTGCAGGGCATAAAAAATGCTGTGGGTATCTCCGGAGCGAACCGGGATGGTGTTGTTCAGCTCCCCCCGGGCGACGGCCAGGGCGATCCCGGCGGCCTCGGAAGGTTCTCCCCCCACCGGACGGTCAACCTTGCGGGTAAAGATCTGCGCCATCACCAGGCTAACCGCCACGATGCTTAACACCATCAGGATGATGGCTTTCAGCAAAAATGCGCGCGCTTCGGCCATCACTTCGCTGACCGGGGTGATAATGGCGAGTTTCCACGGCGTCTGGCTATTACCGACGGCGATGTCCTGCCAGGTGATAAACACATCTTCCTTCAGCAGCGGATCGTTTATCCGGGTGACGTCATGACCGGCAATCTGACCGGCGTAAGGCTTGCCTGCCGCGCGCTTGTCCGGGCTGGACACCACGTTATTACCCGCGGAGAGGAGCAGAGCGTAGCCTGTGCCGTTCCACGGTTTAATCGCGCCGATCGTCGATTGCAGCGTGGCGAGTGAGAAGTCAGAGGTGACCGAGCCCAGAAACTGACCGTCACGCATGATGGGGGCGGCAATCGAGGTGAGCATCACGTCCACGCCGTTGTAGGGGTAAATATAGGGTTCGATGATCACATCTTTATGCCGCTGTTTCGGCAGCAGATAATAATCACCGCTGCCGGGCGTTTCGATGTCCGTCAGCAGGTGTAAAGCCGGTTTGCCGGTAGCGTCGCGGTCGACGTAGCGGGCGTAGCGTCCGGCAGGATCTTCACCGCTCTGACCGGCAAAGGCGGCATCTTTATCGTCAAACGCGTTGGGCTCAAAGGCCATCGACATAGAGAGAAACTGGGGATGAGCCGACAGATAGTGGATGAGCAGCTGGTTCAGGCTCTGGCGATCGAATACCCCCGCCTCGCGCAGCGCCAGCGCGCTGTTGCCCATGTCCCGGGCGGCAGTCAGGGCAGAATCCAGCTGTTTGCTGACCTGTAAAGCCTGTACCTCGGCTATCTGGCGGATATGTTTTTTGGCCAGCACCTCCTGCTGCGCCATCCACTGCCACATCATAAACCCGATCGTTGCCGTAAAGCCCACCGTCACGGTGAGGAAAATGGACAATAGCATCAACGTCTTGACTCTTATTTTAGATCTTCGGACCATGGCGTCTTTCATTCTCATCTCCCGTAATGTTGTGCGTGTCGGGCAGGCACATATTCCTTATCGGATATATTTCCTTCTTTCTGTAGAGGGCCGGGGATATTTAATTTAAATTCCAGAATAGTAAATCCCGTTAATTAGTGTGGATGCTTTTATTTTGTGCATTCAATCAAAATAGTGCTCGATAATGCTCGTTATCGTCGTGTAGAAAGAGGATGCTAATAAATATAAAGTGGTAGAGGAGGATGGGATATGTACGGATTTATTGCGCGACAACCCATTTTTAACCCTGAAATGAATACGGTGGCCTATGAGCTGCTCTTCAGAGACGGGATGACAAATCGTTTTCCGGATGTGTCGGCGGAATATGCCACGTCCAGAATGATATCCGATCAGTTTTTATGCGTGCCGTCCCAGCGCATCGCCGGGGCGCATACGTCGTTTATTAATTTCCCGTCGCGAATGGTCATTGACCGCAGTGGTGAAGCGCTGGATAAAGAGAGCGTGGTCATTGAGATCCTTGAAGATGCTGTGCCAGGGGCCGAGCTGCTGCAGGCCGTCAGGGAGATGAATGCGCATGGCTATCAGTTTGCGCTTGATGATTTTACCCTTGCACCAGAATGGGATGCATTTTTACCCTATATTTCAATCCTGAAATTCGACGTCAGAAATTACACCTTAGCGCAAATTAAAGCGTATCTGAAAGCGCGTAAACACCTGACCGGACATATTAAATATCTTGCTGAAAAAATTGAGACTAAAGAGGAATTCAACCAATACAAGGAGGAGGGATTCTCGCTGTTTCAGGGTTATTTTTTCTGCCGTCCGGAGGTCATTAAATATAAACGGCTGTCGCAAAATCAGCTGGCGATTTTTAGGCTGCAAATGGAGGTCGGACGCAATAAGCCTGATTTTCGGATCGTCGAGTCGTTGATAAAAACCGATCTCACGCTCTCTTATAAAATCATGCGCTACATGAAGCATACGGCGTTTAAGCATGTGGGTGCCTGTAATTTCAGCAAGTTAACCCTGAGTGAGGTGCTCAGATACCTCGGGGAAAACCAGCTTAGACGGTTTGTTGCCGTCGTGGTCCTCGCCAGTGCGGGCAATGATACCGTCAGCGAGCTTTACCCGTTGAGTATGATGCGCGGTAAGTTCTGTGAACTGATAGCTGAGACGATGAAAGAACCGGCGCTGGCTGAAAATGCGTTCATGTGCGGCCTGTTTTCTTTGCTCGATACCCTCCTTGAGCTGCCGATGGCAGAGTTAATGAAGCAAATTGCGGTGCCGCAGAGCGTGAGCAATGCGCTATGCGACCAGGAGGGACGGCTAGCCGATATGGTGAGCCTTTGCCGTTACTATGAACAGCAACAGTGGGACGAGGCGACCCGGGTTCGTCAGGCGCTGGGTCTGTCGGATGAGGACGTGGTGGAGGCGATGAGAAAGGCGACGATCTGGGCAGGAGAGAATGCGGTCAGTTAATCCTTCCTCACGTCGTACAGACGGCGCGAGGAAGAACGCGATACCGTTTATCGGCCCGCTTTTAATTTCTGATAATACTCTTCATAGAGGCGGCTGGCGTCACCGACATCGTTCTGCCATTCACCTTTACTGATGGTTTCAGCATCCGGGTAGAGCGATTTATCGTTAGCCACTTCCGGCTTCAGCAGCTTGCGTGCCGCGAGGTTTGGCGTCGGGTAGCCAATCGTCTCGGCAACCTGTTTCGCTACGTCCGGGCGCAGCAGGAAGTTAATCAGCTTCAGCGCCCCTTCAACGTTTTTCGCGTTGGCCGGAATCGACAGACTATCCATCCAGAAGATCCCGCCCTCTTTCGGCCAGACCACCTCAAGCGGCGTACCGGCCTGGCGGGCCACATACGCGGAGCCGTTCCACACCATCCCCAGATTCACTTCGCCTTCCATATACGGGTTAGCCGGGTTATCAGAGTTGAACGCCGCCACATTAGGCATCAGCTTTTTCAGCTCGGTATACGCCGCTTCAATCTCTTTTGGATCCGTCGTGTTGCCCGAGTAGCCCAGCTTGCGCAGCGCCACCTGGAATACTTCACGCGCGTCGTCGGTTAACAACAGGCTGCCTTTGTACTCCGGTTTCCACAGGTCGGCCCAGCTCGTCACCGTTTTCGGATCGACGGCCTCGCTGTTAACGCCAATCGCAGTTGCCCCCCAGATATACGGAATGGAGTAGTCGTTATTCGGGTCGAACGGCTTGTTGAGCATCTCCGGATCGAGGTTTGAAAAATGAGTTAGCTTTGTTTTATCGATCTTCTGGATCATGCCCTCTTTGCGCATTTTGTCGACAAAGTAGGTGGAAGGAACCACCAGATCGTACGCGCCGTCTTTGTAGGTTTTGAGCTTGGCATACATGGTTTCATTCGACTCGTAGGTCGAGTAGATCACCTTGATGCCCGTCTCTTTGGTGAACTGTTCCAGCAGGCCCGGCGGCACATACTCGGTCCAGTTGTAGAAGTAGAGCGTTTTGCTGTCATCAGCGTGCGCGGCACCCATGCCAAGCACCAGCGCCGCAGCGGCGAGCATTTTTTTCATTTCATTGTCCCCTGAGATTTTGTTTTATCACGAGCAATAACCTGGCTGGCGATCACCAGAACCAGCGAAAACACCAGCAGAATGGTCGCCAGCGCGTTCACCTCCGGTGAGACGCCGACTTTCACCATTGAATAGATCTTCAACGGCAGAATTTCATAGCTCGGCCCGGTCACGAAGGAGGACACGACCACGTCATCCATCGACAGGGTGAAGCTAAGCAGCCATCCGGCCGCCACGGCGGGCATCGCCAGCGGCAGGATGATTTTACGCAGGATGGTCATCTCGCTGGCGCCAAGATCCTTCGCCGCCTCCAGCATGCGTACGTCGAACCCTTTCAGGCGCGCGAAGACGGTCACCACCACAAACGGCAGGCAGAAGGTGATATGGGAAAACAGCAGCGACCAGAAGCCAAGCTGAACGCCCAGCAGCATAAACAGCACCAGCAGCGAAATCGCCATCACGATATCCGGCGACATCATCACCACAAACAGCATGCCGCTGACGAACGGCTTACCGCGAAAGCGATAGCGATAGAGCGCCACGGCGGTCAGGGAGCCAATCAGCGTGGCGAAGGTGGCGGAGAAGATCGCCATCGTCAGCGAGTGCTGAGCGGCCTGCAGCAGGCTGTCATTGTTCATCAGCAGGCTGTACCAGTCGGTGGTAAAGCCCTGCCAGTTAATCCCAAAGCGCGAGCTGTTAAACGAGTTCACGATCAAAATTATGATCGGGATATACAGGTAAGCGTAAATGGCGGTCATAAAACCGCAGCGAAGCAGTCGACCGATCATTCGAGTTCCACCTTCTTATTCAGCAGCCGTGAGGCGCGCCAGTAGACCAGCAGCATCAGACCCATCACCACCGTCAGCGTGATGCTGGTGGCGGACCCAAACGGCCAGTCGCGAATATTCAGGAACTGGCTCTTGATCACGTTACCGATCAGCAGATTTTTCGCCCCGCCCATCAGGTCAGAAACGTAGAACAAGCCCATCGCCGGGAGCATCACCAGTAGACAGCCCGCAATAATACCGGGCATCGTCAGCGGAATAATGATACGGATAAAGGTCTGCAGCCTGTTGGCACCCAGATCTTTTGCCGCTTCCAGCAGCGGTTTATCCAGCTTCTCAATGCTGGAGTAGAGCGGCATCACCATAAACGGCAGCAGGATATAGACCAGGCCGACAATCACCGCGCTCGGGGTAAACATGATGCGTATCGGCGTATCAATCACCCCCAGCCACAGCAGAAACTCATTCAGGTAACCCTTTGTGCTGAGGAAAATCTTCAGACCATAAATACGGATGAGCGAGTTCGTCCAGAAGGGAACAATCAGTAAAAACAGCAGCAGGGGGCGCACCTTTTGCGGCAGGCCCGCGAGGAACCACGCGAAGGGATATCCCAGTACCAGGCAGGCAATCGTGGCAATCAGCGCCATATTGAGCGAGTGCAGCAGCACGTCAAAATAGAGCGGATCGAGCAGACGCGCGTAGTTGTCCAGCGTAAAGACCAGCGAAACGAAGCTTGCGTCGTCGCGGGTCAGGAAGCTGGTGGCAATGATCATCAGGTTGGGTAAAAAGACAAACAACACAAGCCAACCGACGATCGTGGCAATCACCACATTCTGGAATTTACTTGTGTTCTTCATCAGCCAGCACAACCTCCCAGCTTTCTACCCAGTTGATAACCATTTTCTGGTCGAGAGAGTGGTCGAAGTCAGGGTCGTCTTCGTTAAAGAATTCGCTGACCATCACCATTTTGCCGTTCTCCAGCTCGACGACAGACTCCAGCGTCATCCCTTTGTAGTTGCGCTCGCGGATATAGCCGATTAACCCTTCGGCCTCGGTATTGCCGTGAATTTCATCGACGCGCAGATCTTCCGGGCGCAGCAGAACGTTGAGCTTTTGTCCCTTTTCGACGGGGAAATTTACCGTGATATTGCACTCGCGTCCTTCGACGCTGGCGCGCACGCGCTGGTCGTCCAGACGCTCAATCACCGTGGCGTCAAAGATATTGATCTCGCCAATGAAGCTGGCGACAAACAGATTCTTCGGCTCTTCGTAGATTTCACGCGGCGTGCCGTCCTGCTCGATTTTGCCGTCACGCATCACCACGATGCGGTCGGACATGGTCAGGGCCTCTTCCTGATCGTGGGTGACGAAGACAAAGGTAATGCCGAGCTTGCGCTGCAGGGCTTTGAGCTCATTCTGCATCTGCTTGCGCAGCTTGTAATCCAGCGCCGAGAGGGATTCATCCAGCAGGAGCAGACGCGGCTTGTTGACCACGGCGCGGGCGATGGCCACGCGCTGCTGCTGGCCGCCGGAAAGCTGATGGGGTTTACGCTGAGCAAACGTCTCAAGCTGCACCATTCGCAGGGCGTCGGTAACGCGCGGTTCGATCTCGCTCGCCGGGGTTTTTTGCATCCGCAGGCCAAATGCCACGTTCTCAAACACGGTCATGTGCGGGAAGAGGGCATAGCTCTGAAAGACAGTGTTGACGTGGCGGTCTTCGGCGGGAACCCGGGTGATGTCCTGGTTCTCAAGATGGATATGGCCGTTATCGACGCTTTCCAGCCCGGCGATAAGGCGCAGTACGGTTGTTTTGCCGCAGCCGGAGGGGCCAAGCAGCGTCAGAAACTCACCGTCATTGATGGTGAGAGTGAGGTCAGAAATGACGTCCTTGCCATCAAAACTTTTACGAATTCGTTCCAGTTTCACCAGCGGTGAACGGGTTTGTGTATTCAATTTTTGCGCTGTCCCATATAGACGCCTCAGGCAGCAGACTGAAGCGGGGTTTGTGTGTAACCACCTTGGTGACTCGTAATGAGGGCGGACATTCTACGGCAATCCCCTGCAATCGCCAATCCTTGTCACTGATTCATAAGCTACATTTACTAACGCATAACGATATAAACGGAAAATATTCTCGTTTGCGGGATAAAAGTGACCTGACGCAATATTTGCGTTTTGATGCTTATTGATAATGTTGTCACAAAAAGTGAGGGTGACTGCATGGATAAATTACTTGAGCGTTTTTTACAGTACGTTTCGCTGGATACCCAATCTAAGCCGGGTGTTCGCCAGGTGCCGAGCACCGAAGGCCAGTGGAAGTTATTAAATCTGCTCAAAGAGCAGCTTGACGCCATGGGGCTGGTCAACGTCACGTTAAGCGAGAAAGGCACTGTGATGGGAACGCTGCCGGCGAATGTCCCGGGTGACATTCCGGCAATTGGCTTTATCTCCCATGTCGACACCTCTCCGGATTTTAGCGGTAAACATGTGAACCCGCAGATTGTGGAAAACTACCGCGGCGGCGACATTGCGCTGGGCATTGGCGACGAAGTGCTCTCGCCTGTCATGTTCCCGGTGCTGCACCAGCTGCTGGGCCAGACGCTGATCACCACCGACGGCAAAACGCTGCTGGGGGCGGATGATAAAGCGGGGATCGCGGAGATCATGACCGCGCTGGCGGTGCTGAAGGATAAAAACATTCCGCACGGGGACATCCGCGTGGCCTTTACGCCGGACGAAGAGGTCGGCAAGGGCGCGAAGCACTTCGACGTAGAGGCCTTTAACGCGCAGTGGGCCTATACCGTTGACGGCGGCGGCGTCGGTGAACTGGAGTATGAAAACTTCAATGCCGCGTCCGTTACGATCAAAATTGTCGGCAATAACGTTCACCCCGGTTCGGCGAAAGGCGTCATGGTGAACGCGCTGTCGCTGGCGTCACGAATTCATGCGGAAGTCCCGGCGGAAGAGAGCCCTGAACAGACCGAAGGGTATGAAGGTTTCTATCACCTGACCAGCATCAAAGGCACCGTGGACAGCGCGCAGATGCACTACATCATCCGCGATTTCGACCGCAAAGCCTTTGAGGCGCGCAAGCGTAAGATGATGGAGATCGCCAAGAAGGTGGGTAAAGGATTACACCCTGATTGCTACATTGAACTCATCATCGAAGACAGCTATTACAACATGCGCGAGAAGGTGATGGCGCATCCGCATATTCTCGATATCGCCCAACAGGCGATGCGCGACTGCGATATTGAACCGCAGCTGAAGCCGATTCGCGGCGGCACCGACGGTTCTCAGCTGTCGTTTATGGGGCTGCCGTGCCCGAACCTGTTTACCGGTGGCTATAACTACCACGGCAAGCATGAGTTTGTGACGCTGGAAGGGATGGAAAAGGCGGTGAAGGTGATTGTGCGGATAGCGGAGTTGACCGCGAAGCGGTAAGAAAAAGCCCGGTGGCGAAGCGCCACCGGGCATTACAGCAACTCAGTCCTCAAAGAACCAGTACCCGCTGTTGACCAGCGCGGCAAGCATCGCGAGGAAGGATGGGTCTTCCAGCGCATCACCAAAGGTGTCGGCAGTCAGCACCAGATGGCTGGCAATGGCTTCCAGCGCCGGACGGTGCGGTGAGTCCAGCTTCTCGCCGTTGACGAACACGTCCTCACCAATGCGCAGCACGCGTAATCCGCCCAGACGTACCAGCTTATCGCCCTGCTGGAGCGCATCATAAATCTCGTCAGCCTGATACGGCGGCTCCGGCGGCGCAACGTCCAGCTCGTGACGAGACTGGCTGATAAACTCGCCAAACCACTGTTTGAAGTGCTCCGGCTCGTTAATCAGATCCAGCATCATGCCGCGCAGCTTATCCAGCTCTGCGGGCAGGATATCGGCCGGATGCTCGCGCGCAGGTACATCAGGGTCGCTGTAACGATAGCTGCCCAGCTCGCGTTGCAGAACGTAGTCGGCAAATCCGCTGATCATCTCGCGGCCGCTTGGCGCGCGGAATCCTACGGAGTAGTTGAGTGAGTTTTCCAGCGAGTAGCCCTCGTGAGGGAATCCCGGCGGAATGTAGAGAATGTCACCCGGCTCCAGCTCTTCGTCGATAATCCCTTCAAACGGGTCAACCTGAAGCAGGTCCGGATGCGGGCAGTGCTGCTTCATTGGCACTTTTTCGCCCACGCGCCAGCGGCGGCGGCCCGTACCCTGAATAATAAACACGTCGTACTGGTCCAGATGCGGACCGACGCCACCGCCAGGAACGGAGAAGGAGATCATCAGATCGTCCATGCGCCAGTCGGGCAGGGCGCGGAACGGACGCATTAAGGCGGCCGTTGGCTCGTGCCAGTGGTTGACCGCCTGCACCAGCAGAGACCAGTTGTTTTCACCGAGGTGATCGTAGCTTTCGAAAGGACCGTGGCTAACCTGCCATTTCCCGTCCTGGTGGCTGACCAGACGGCTGTCGACTTCGTTTTCCATGGCCAGGCCGGCCAGTTCGTCAGGCGAGATGGGGTCGACAAAGTTGCTGAACCCGCGCTTCAGAACCACCGGGCGTTTCTGCCAGTAACGTTCAATAAACTCGGGCCAGTTAAGTGTTAAGTGATAATCCATAATTTTTTTATTCCGCAGGCTCTTACTGACTCGGATTATAACGGAAGCTCAGCCCCCCGGCTGCGAGATCCTCGCATTTTTCACATAACGGGTTAACTATCGTTCGATGTGGGCTGCTGGCGACCAAAAATGACCTCCATTCTGGCGCCGCCCAGCAGGCTTTCGCTGGTTTCGATTTTTCCGTCGTACTGATCGACAATCTCGCGCGCGACGGCTAATCCTACGCCCTGGCCTGGACGTAGCGTATCGGCGCGCTGACCGCGATCGAACACCACGTCACGTTTATTGCGCGGGATCCCCGGGCCATCATCCTCAACGATGATATGCAGCTCGGTTTCCGTCTGACGTGCAGACACTTCCACGAACTCCAGACAGTATTTGCAGGCGTTATCCAGCAGGTTACCCATGACTTCCATGAAGTCATTTTTTTCACCCACAAAGCTTATCTCTGGCGAGATATCGAGGCTGATGTTCACCCCTTTACGCTGATACACCTTGTTGAGGGCGGACGTGAGGTTATCCAGAAGCGGCGCTACCGGATGCAGCTCGCGGCTCAGAAGTGCGCTTCCTGAACGCATGCTGGCGCGATGCAGGTAATAGCCAATTTGCTGTGAAATACGGCTGATCTGTTCCAGCATCACCGGCTCGGCATCGTCAACGCTCAGCTTCGAACTGCGCATTGAACGCAGGGTACTTTGCATCACGGCCAGCGGGGTTTTCAGGCTGTGGGTCAGGTCGGTAAGGGTGGTACGGTATTTATCGTAGCGTTCGCGTTCACTTTTCAGCAGGCGGTTGAGGTTACGCACCAGGCTGGTGAGCTCGCGGGTGGTTTCCGGGTTAAGCTTTTCGCGATGATGTTCTTCCAGTTCCCGAACCTCTTTCGCCAGTGATTCGATGGGGCGCAAGCTCCACCACGCCGCCACCCACAGCAGCGGGATCACCAGCAGCAGATTTGCCGCCAGAACGTAGATGAACCAGCTCCAGACCATATAAGAACGCTTCAGCTCGACCGGAATGGTGTCGATCACCACGATGGTCAGCTGCGGCATGTTCAGCGTCGCCGGGTAGAGGTTAATCGCGACGGAGTGCGTCATCTCCGTTTCGGCGTTGTCGGCGCGGATCTCGTTCAGCTTTTGCTGCAGGGAGCGATCTTCACGGATCAGCGAGCTGGTGGTGTTGAGATCGGCTTCAATTTCATGAAAACCGTTGGTTTTGAGCCAGTCCGGACGAATACTTTTGACCAGCCACGGGATGTCCCGCTGCGCCCACAGTAGCTTCCCCTTTTCGTTATAAATCAGGGCCAGCGTGGGACTCTGCTGATTGAGGTTTTCCGGCATTTCGACGGTGATTTTATTGTTTTCCCACTTCGCCAGGGTATAAAACAGGTTGCTTTCGCCACGCAACAGGCGAAAGGTGGTTTTATCAAAGCTGACGCTGTAGCCCACCAGGGCGACCATGCCGTAGGAGAGCGACAGCACCAGCACGACGGCTGCCGTTGCCAGTAAAAAGCGCACCCGCAGCGAGAGGGGCAAAATATGGCGCAAGATCCGTCTCATTTAGCGTAATTCGAACAGGTAGCCCTGGCCACGGACGGTAGTAATCACATCCTGCGGATATTGCGCCTGAATTTTCTTACGTAAACGTCCCATCAGCACGTCAATAGTATGGCTCTCGCGCAGTTCAGCATCAGGATAGAGCTGTAGCATCAAGGAGTCTTTGCTCACTACCTTGCCGTTGTTACGGATCAGCGTTTCCATAATGGTGTATTCGAAGGCGGTGAGCTTGATCACTTCATCATTGATGGATAATTCCCGGCGGGAGAGATCGACCTGGAAAGGCGGGATGGAAATAACCTGTGAAGCCAGCCCGCTGTTGCGGCGTAACAGCGCCTGCATGCGCGCCGCCACCTCTTCAATATGGAACGGCTTGGTGACGTAATCATCCGCACCCGCGCTGAGCACTTCAACCTTATCCTGCCAGCCTTCACGGGCGGTCAGCACCAAAACCGGCAGGGAGACATCATGGCTGCGCCAGCGGCGAATTAACGACAGACCGTCTTCGTCAGGCAACCCTAAATCGACAATGGCGATATCCGGCAGGTGTTCATTGAGATAATAATCGGCTTCTTTTGCATCTTCAGCATCGTCCACCTGATGTCCCATCTCCTGAAGCTGAACCTTCAGGTGATGACGTAGCAATGCGTTATCCTCAACAACCAGTACGCGCATCATCTCTTCTCCCTAAATAATTGGTATGAATAGTTTAACGCTGATTATGTTGTTGTGGGGATAAACATTGAGTAAACCGGGGAAAAGCATCCCCCTTTTCGGGCGAAAAGGGGGAGAGGGGCGTTACTTCAGCTCGTCGACCATGGTGATGGCGCGGCCAATGTAGTTCGCCGGGGTCATCGCCTTCAGGCGCGTTTTCTCTTCTTCCGGCAGCGCCAGACCGTCGATAAACTGCTTCATGCCTTCGGCGTCAACGCGTTTGCCGCGGGTCAGCTCTTTCAGCTTCTCGTACGGTTTTTCGATACCGTAACGGCGCATCACGGTCTGGATTGGCTCTGCCAGCACTTCCCAGTTGTGATCCAGCTCGTCCAGCAGACGGTCACGGTTCACTTCCAGCTTGCTCACGCCTTTCAGGGTGGACTGATACGCGATCAGCGCGTAGCCGATGCCCACGCCCAGGTTACGCAGTACGGTGGAGTCGGTCAGGTCGCGCTGCCAGCGGGATACCGGCAGTTTGCTCGCCATATGCTGCAGCACGGCATTCGCCAGGCCCAGGTTGCCTTCGGAGTTTTCGAAGTCGATCGGGTTCACTTTGTGCGGCATGGTGGAAGAGCCGATTTCACCCGCGATAGTTTTCTGTTTGAAGTGGTTCAGGGCGATGTAGCCCCACACGTCACGATCGAAGTCGATCAGGATGGTGTTGAAGCGCGCGATGCAGTCAAACAGCTCGGCGATATAGTCGTGCGGCTCAATCTGGGTGGTGTACGGGTTCCACTGAATGCCCAGAGAGGTCACGAACTCTTCGCTGAACTGGTGCCAGTCCACTTCCGGGTAAGCGGCGATGTGGGCGTTATAGTTACCGACCGCGCCGTTGATTTTGCCGAGGATCTCAACCTGCTCCAGCTGACGGTACTGGCGCTCCATACGGTACGCGACGTTCGCCATCTCTTTACCCATCGTGGATGGGGTGGCTGGCTGGCCGTGGGTACGGGAGAGCAGCGGAATGTCGCGGTATTCCACGGACAGCGCTTTTACCGCGTCGATGATTTTACGCCAGTAAGGCAGCACCACCTCTTTGCGCGCGGTGGAGAGCATCAGCGCATGAGACAGGTTGTTGATGTCTTCAGAGGTACAGGCGAAGTGAATGAACTCAGACACGGCGTGCAGCGCAGGGACGCTTTCCACTTTCTCTTTCAGGAAGTACTCAACCGCTTTCACGTCGTGGTTGGTAGTGCGTTCAATGGTTTTAATGCGCGCGGCGTCTTGTTCGCTAAACTCAGCAACGATTTTATCAAGGTAATCGTTTGCCTTTTCGTCAAAAGCAGGAACTTCCTTGATTGCTGCCTGGGCGGCCAGCTTTTGCAGCCAGCGTACTTCAACCTGAACACGGAACTTCAGCAAACCATATTCGCTGAAGATCCCGCGCAGCGCGCTGACTTTATCGCCGTAGCGTCCATCGACAGGGGATACGGCGGTCAGTGAGGATAATTCCATAATTCGCAACTCCGGGAGGTTAACAATGAGCAAGAATTTGTTTTGCCTGAGTGGTCAGGCGATTACGAGAAAACATTAACTGCAGGCGGCCACCGCCAACCTGATGCCACAGCACGGCGGCGCGGATCCCAGCCAGCAGGGACGCACGCACTTTTGCCTGTACCTGCGGACTTTGCAGCACGGCAGGGGAACCGGTGACCTGAATACGCGGGCCCAATGGGCTGATAACGTCAACATAAATGCCGGCCATGGCGCTGAGCAGCGTGTCGGACTGCAGATCAAAATGGTCGAGCTGACGCTGTAACCCGGCAATACGATCGCCCAGGGTATTGAGCGCGCCTTTTGCTGCGCTCAGCTTACGCTCCAGCACCATCAGGCTCAACGTGTAGCGGGTCAGCTCCGCGTTTAATCCCTGACGGCTGCTGGCGTTAAGCACGCCAAGCAGGGTTTCAAGACCGAGACGAAGATTGGTTTCACTGCCGCCGAACACACCCAGGGTCGAGCCGGGGTTGAGATCGATAACGCTGTTGAGTGAAACGTGCAGGGCGTCAGCATCGCAATGACCCTGATGCGCCAGCTGTTGCACCAGACGGGCTGACTGGCAAATTCCCGCCAGTGCCAGGGTGATGTCATAGTAGTTCTTCGCCACACGGTCTCCTTTATGTGTGCAATCGTATTAAACAGCAGGCAGCGGCAGGCGCTGTTCAATGATCCCGCCGCCCAGGCAGATCTCACCGCTGTAGAAGACAGCAGACTGACCCGGGGTGACGGCGGCGACCGGCTCGTCGAAGCGCACCTCAATGCGATCGTCATCAAGCGCGGTAATGGTGCAAGGAATATCGGTCTGGCGGTAGCGGGTTTTCACCGTGCAGCGCAGCGTGCCTTTCAGCGGCTCACGATCGACCCAGTGCAGCTGCTGGGCGATAAGGCCAACGGACATCAGACGCGGATGATCGTGACCCTGGGCAACAACCAGAATATTGTTTTCGACGTCTTTGTCGACAACATACCACGGATCTTCGCTACCTTCTTTGGTCCCGCCGATACCCAGGCCTTTACGCTGGCCGAGCGTGTGGTACATCAGCCCCTGATGCTGGCCAATCTCTTCACCGTCGACGGTGACAATTTTACCCGGCTGTGCGGGCAGGTAACGTCCCAGGAAATCGCGGAATTTGCGCTCGCCGATGAAGCAGATGCCGGTAGAGTCTTTTTTCTTCGCGGTGATCAGGTCCAGCTCTTCGGCGATTTTACGCACCTGCGGCTTTTCCAGCTCGCCGACCGGGAACAGGCTCTGGGCGATTTGCTCGTGGCTCAGCGTATAGAGGAAATAGCTTTGATCTTTATTGCCGTCCAGACCGCGCAGCAGCTGGCTTTTGCCATTCATGTCTGCACGACGCACGTAGTGACCGGTCGCGATGTAGTCTGCGCCCAGATCTTCTGCAGCGAATTCGAGGAAGGCCTTAAATTTGATCTCTTTGTTGCACAGAATATCCGGGTTCGGCGTGCGGCCCGCTTTGTACTCTTCGAGGAACAGTTCAAAAACGTTGTCCCAGTATTCTGCGGCAAAGTTAACGGTGTGCAGTTCAATGCCGAGCTTATCGCATACGGCCTGCGCGTCGGCGAGATCCGCAGCGGCAGTGCAGTATTCCTCGCCATCATCTTCCTCCCAGTTCTTCATGAACAGGCCCTCCACCTTATAGCCCTGTTGCTGTAACAGGTAGGCGGAAACGGAGGAATCGACACCGCCGGACATGCCGACGATCACTTTTTTCTGGCTATTATCTGACATGGAATACTCACGACATTGAACTTCAAGGCGGCGTATTCTATCACGCCCCCCCACCATTGGCACCCTCTGTAAACGGCCAGTTAAATGCGCCGATGACATCCAGCGGTAAGCGGCCAGCAGACTGCCAGCAGCGAATGCTTTCCGCAACCAGCGGCGAGCGCAGGTTTGGCGCGTTCAGGATCTCGTTGGCAGTGACCCACAGACAGCGGTCGATATCGTCATCCTGCGGCTCTGTGGCGCACGTTTCGCTAAGCTCAACGGCAAATAAAAAGCGCAGGAACGGAGTGTGATCGGGCGCGATCCACTGGTGCATACGGATGAAGTGCTGGGGTTCAGCGTGAATGCCGGTCTCTTCCCACAGCTCGCGTTTCGCGGCCTGCAGCAGGGTCTCATTGGCTTCAAGATGCCCGGCAGGCTGGTTCCACAGCGCTTTGCCGTTAATGCTCTCTTCGACAACAAGGAATTTACCCTTAGCGTGGACCACGCAGGCAACCGTGACATGAGGTTTAAACATAGTGACTCCTTAAGGGGTGACGTCTCGCCATTCGCCGTTTGCCAGCGTTTCCAGCGTGTAGCTGCCCATGGCGTAGCGAATCAGACGCAGGGTAGGGAAGCCGACGTGCGCGGTCATGCGGCGAACCTGGCGGTTGCGGCCTTCATAAAGGGTAATTTTGAGCCAGCTTGTAGGAATGGATTTGCGTTCGCGAATCGGCGGGTTGCGCGGCCACAGCCACTCCGGTTCATTCACGCGTTCAATACCTGCGGGCAGGGTGGGGCCGTCGTTCAGCGTCACGCCGCTGCGTAATTTTTCCAGCGTTTCTTCGTCCGGCTCGCCTTCGACCTGGACGAAGTAAATTTTACCGGTGCGTTTCCCGGGCTGCGTGAGCTTCGCCTGCAAGGCGCCGTCGTTGGTTAAGACCAGCAGGCCTTCGCTGTCGCGGTCCAGACGGCCCGCGGCGTAGACGCCCTGAACAGGTATATAGTCCTTCAGCGTGCTGCGCCCGGCTTCATCGGTAAACTGCGGCAAAACATCGTAGGGTTTATTGAACAAAATAACCCGCTTCGGCTGGGTTTCCTGCGGTCTTCTGGCGGCTTGTCGCGAGCTGAATCGCTCAACCCGGTGTTTTGTAAAAGAAGTTTTCTTCATGGTATTTTCAGGCGTTATCAATTGCCGCATTATAGCCTAATAACGAAGACCTTTCATGGCGCAGGACAATCAGGTACTATCGAAGGGCTCATTACAATTTATTAACATAAGATCAGTAACAACCAGAAGCGCTCGAAGGAGAGGTTAATGGAAAGCAAAGTAGTTGTTCCGGCGGAAGGTAAAAAGATCACCCTGCAAAACGGCAAGATTAACGTTCCTCACAATCCGATTATCCCGTTCATCGAAGGTGACGGTATCGGTGTAGACGTTACCCCGGCAATGCTGAAAGTGGTTGATGCCGCTGTTGAGAAAGCCTACAAAGGCGAGCGTAAAATTTCCTGGATGGAAATTTACACCGGTGAGAAATCTACTCAAGTTTATGGCCAGGACGTCTGGCTGCCAGCAGAAACGCTGGACCTGATCCGCGACTACCGCGTTGCTATTAAAGGCCCACTGACGACGCCAGTTGGCGGCGGTATCCGTTCCCTGAACGTGGCACTGCGTCAGGAGCTGGACCTGTACGTATGTCTGCGTCCGGTTCGTTACTATCAGGGCACCCCTAGCCCGGTTAAGCACCCTGAACTGACCGATATGGTTATCTTCCGCGAAAACTCAGAAGACATCTACGCGGGTATCGAATGGAAAGCCGACTCTGCTGACGCAGAAAAAGTGATTAAATTCCTGCGCGAAGAGATGGGCGTGAAGAAAATTCGCTTCCCTGAGCATTGCGGTATCGGCATTAAGCCGTGCTCCGAAGAAGGGACCAAGCGTCTGGTGCGTGCAGCCATCGAATATGCAATCACCAACGACCGTGACTCTGTGACCCTGGTTCACAAAGGCAACATCATGAAGTTCACCGAAGGCGCGTTCAAAGACTGGGGTTACCAGTTGGCGAAAGAAGAGTTCGGCGGTGAGCTGATCGACGGTGGCCCATGGCAGAAGATCAAAAACCCGAACACCGGCAAAGAGATCATCATTAAAGATGTGATCGCCGATGCGTTCCTGCAGCAGATCCTGCTGCGTCCTGCAGAATACGACGTGATTGCCTGTATGAACCTAAACGGTGACTACATCTCTGACGCTCTGGCAGCACAGGTTGGCGGTATCGGTATCGCCCCTGGCGCGAACATCGGTGACGAGTGCGCCCTGTTCGAAGCGACCCACGGTACTGCACCAAAATACGCAGGTCAGGACAAAGTGAACCCAGGCTCTATCATCCTGTCCGCAGAGATGATGCTGCGTCATATGGAATGGTTCGAAGCCGCAGACCTGATCGTTAAAGGTATGGAAGGCGCGATCAACGCGAAAACCGTAACTTACGATTTCGAACGTCTGATGGAAGGCGCTAAGCTGCTGAAATGTTCAGAGTTTGGCGACGCGATTATCGCGAACATGTAATCCAGTTTCTGGGTTAAACAAGAGCGGGGGCCTGAGGGTTCCCGTTTTTTTTGCCTCTGCCTGCGGGAGACAACACGATGCTAGCTACTGTCCTTATCGCTGTCGTTGCACTCATCCATCTCTACATTCTTGTGCTGGAAATGTTCCTGTGGAATACCAAAACAGGGCACAAGGCCTTTAATCTGCGTCCCGACTTTGCGCGCGACACCCGCGTGCTGGCTGCAAATCAGGGGCTGTATAACGGTTTTCTGGCGGCCGGCCTGCTCTGGAGCCTCTGGCTCGGCGAAAAGGGGATTCAGGTGGCTATCTTCTTCCTGGCCTGCGTGTTGATTGCCGGACTTTTTGGCGCGGCCACCGCCAGTCGAAAAATTTTGTATGTACAGGCCGTGCCCGCACTCGCTGCGCTGCTTGCGTTACTTATCTGAAGCAATGCTTTGGTTGAGATAACGCGTCCGATATACTCGTGACGTTACCCTTAAAGGCCAGAGACGAGACTGTTATGAATAACGATATCCCACTGAAATATTATGACATTGCCGAGGAGTATGCGACGGAAGCCGCAGAGCAAGTCGCGGAGTCAGAACTCGACGCGCTGGCACATTATTTCCAGCTGCTGCTCACCCGTTTATCGAATAATGAGGAGATCAGCGAGGAGGCTCAGCAGGAGATGGCCGCTGAGGCCGGGATCCGTGCGGGTCGTATTGATGATATTGCGAATTTCCTCAATCAATGGGGAAATGAATAGTCTGCTTTAAAAACCGTTATGCTGATGCTTTGCGATACAGCTCAGCATCACGCTATCGGACCACATGCATTTTTTCCGCAGAATATGCGAAGCAGGTTTGTCGATAAACAGCACGAAAATCACGGTCAGAAAAAAGAGTACCACTGGAAAAAGTAAGGATAATTTCACGTTTTTAACCAAAATAAGAGTGTGTTTCCGGGGAATCTACCATCTGATTGTGACGACTATATGTTTTTGCGTAAAAAATGGAAACGCCAAATCTAAAAAAAGGTCATGCCAGGCTTCTGGTTACGGTGCAACACCGGTGAGTCGTTTCGCCAGCTCGCTCCGGGTGAGTGCTTTTGAAAAATACCATCCCTGAATCAGCGCATCGGGATATCTGCTCGCAATAAAGCGATACTGAACTTCATTTTCCACGCCCTCGAAAACAAGCGTTTTATTCAACTTCGCGAGGGCATCGCTGAAGATAGCAAAGATGTTTTGCTTATAATGTTCGCTGATGCCATCCACCAGTGACTTATCGATTTTAATCTCATCATATTCAAGCAACGACAGGCGGGCGAGGTTTGAATTTTGCACGCCAAAATCATCTATTGATATTTTAACGCCGAGCGACTTGAGCTCCTGACAGAACCCCTCGAGGATATCTGCCGTGGAAACGGCTTTCTCAGAAAGTTCGACCTTCATCAGAGAAAGGGGAAAGTGATTGGCTAAACACGCTCGACGCAAAATGTTAATGAACTGCCCATCTTCAATTTCCTTCCGCCCAACGTTAATGGAGACGATCAGCTGATGTTTAATCGCCAGCGGGGCAATTTCTGAGAGGGATTTTTCGATAATATTATTATAATATTTTTTATACAGACCGATTTTTTTTATTAATGGGATAAACAGCTCCGGAGAGACGTCCCCATGCTTTTGGTCGCGCCATCGCGACAGAACTTCTACACCCACGATTTTTTGATCGTGAATGCGGATAATAGGCTGGTAGTTAACGCTGATGGTATTGGTCAGGACGGCCTTGATCAGCGTACGTTCCAGAGAAAAACGGTCTTCATAGATACGGAAGATAAATAACGTTATCGCGACCCAGATAAAAAAGAGTATGGCCGTGAGAAACGAAAAGATAAACAGGGGTAACGAGGCCAGCCCTGCATCGTGATGCTTCACGATGACGCACAGGTCCCAGAAGGCGCTGCACTGCGTCAGGGTCAGGGTAAACAACGACGAATGCAGCCAGCTCTGCTGTGTTAGCTCAGGGGAGGTCGTAAAAAAGGTTCTGCCGAAGTCTTTGGTGGTGGTACTCAGGGAATAGCTTGCCGTAACCGGGGTGAATTTATCGTAAGCATAGCGAGTGGTGAAGATAATAATATTATTATAAATTGCCGCATTGCCCGTGAAAAAATCTTTTCTGGAAAACTGCGCCAGAAGAAAGCCTCTCGGCGTTTTATGCAGTTCCGCAGGAAGCGCTACGGGCGTTGCAAGTTTACCCCAAAAAGCAGTACAGACTATTTTTCCCTTCTCGATAAAGCCAATATCGTCGAAATAATAGTTATTCAGCGTTATTTGTCTGTAACTATCAAGACTGGTTTTATCACATCCCTGCGTAGTAATGCTTTTAAGGGCCAGCGCTATGCTTTGGGACAGGTCTTCCGAATAATGTAATAGGGTAAGGGATATCTCACGCTGTTTGCTCTTCTGCTGCCCCACGATAACAGCATTGACCGCATAAAGAGACAGGATGACCAGGAGCGTTGAAACGATCGCAACGGCAACGAGTTTTTTCATTTTCCAGTTATCCTGTCCGCTCCCTGATTTGACAAATCTTAACACAGCCAGGGCAAGGCACAAGCCTGATAATCACGTCAGGTGATCAAATTCGGGCAGGTGAACTCATACGAAAGTATCAGTTTTTTAAGACAATTCTCAGCTAAGCTATTTTCATTGTTATAAGCAATACCGGGTAAGTACAGGCTCTTCTTCCAGAACATCGATGCTTGTTTTTTCTATTAAGGAAAACATCGTGCGCAACGTGATGAACCCTATTCTGAGTGCCTTGTTTCTTTTTCTGAGCGGCATTCTGATTATTAACTGGCAGCTATGGCAGATGGCGAAGGCTAATAATAGTCATACCGCCATGGCAAGCACCCAGAAAATAGAAAATATCCTGGCGGAAGCCGTCAGTGCGGCCAGCACGGCGAAGCGCGTTGCTGAGCAGGGGTGTACCAGCAGCGGACAGCTGGCGCTGGGGACAGAAGCCGCGCTAAAACCACATCTGCGCGCCATCATGATCCAGCAGCAGGGTAAAATCATCTGTACTTCCCTTCCCGGGAATGGCGTATTGATTGTGCATCCGGAGACGTTACCTGAACATAAATTAATGCTGCTGCCCGGCAATCGACTGGTGAACGGCGTCCCGGTGCTTGTCTTCCAGATGCCCATCTCGGGAGGGCGTGTCATCGTCAGCGTCAGTGATGCGCATTTGCAGGACGTCATCGCGAACGCATCAAACGGCGTTGATCTGGGGTTGGTTGTCGGCAATAGCATGCTTGGGCGCAATGGTGATGTGACCGGCTGGAAAGCGGCCTCGTGGACGGGGTTACTTACGGCATCTACACAATTCCCCTTTAGTCTGGCCTGGCAACCGCCTGCCTTTTTTAGCCTGACGCGGCTGCTGCAACAGGGATGGAGCCTGATACTACTGATTCTCGTGCTATCGGTGGCGGTGGGCATTTTGATCCGCCGTTACAAGGGGAAATGCACCTCATTTGAAGACGACTTACGTAAGGCCATTTTGCAGGGGGAGATCGTGCCGTATTACCAGCCGATCGTGAACGGTGATACCGGCGGGCTGTATGGCGTTGAAGTCCTGGCAAGATGGAAGCATCCAAAGTCAGGCTTTATTCCACCGGATGTCTTTATTCCAATTGCCGAACGTAGCGGTTTGATTATTCCGCTAACCAAAGGGTTGATGGCGAAAGTGGTGATGCAGCTTAAGCCGCTTTTGCCTAAGCTCCCGGACGGGTTTCATATCGGGGTGAACATCAGCGCCAGACACATCAATGCGCCATCCTTCATCGGTGACTGTCGTGTCTTCGGGAAGGGGTTTCAGGGTAAAGAAGTCAAACTGGTTCTCGAGGTGACCGAGCGTGAACCGCTGATCGATAATCCTCACCTGGTGGAAAACCTTAACATGCTGCATAACGCCGGTTTTGTCATTGCACTGGATGATTTTGGTACCGGCTATTCAGGTCTTTCATGCCTTAATGCGCTTGCCATTGATTATATTAAAATTGATAAAAGCTTTGTGAACCGGGTTTCAGATGAAAAAGACTCAACGATCCTGCTGGACTGCGTCATTGACCTGGCGAAAAAACTCTCATTACGCATTGTGGCTGAAGGCGTAGAAACGAAAGCGCAGCTGGAGTATCTCAACCGTAATGAGATTACGCTGTTACAGGGTTATTATTTTGGTAAGCCCGTCTCCTATATCGATTTTATTAAAGTCATTTTATCTAAGCCCCGGGAGACGGTAAGTTTGTAAAACGAAATTACGACGAGCTTCTGTTGCATGCTTAAGTGCAATTCATTTTCCTCTTATCCTGAGCTTTGTTACAGTGACAAGAGTTGTCAGCCAGGGATGTCAGGCGTGATAAGGTGGAAAAGCTCGTGCATGTGAAAAATACTTTTTACACAACAACCATTACCGTCATCATTGTCTCATTGATCATCTCGCTGTCGCTTGCCGTCCAAATTGCCACGTCCAGACAGCAGTCAATCCAGCAAATTAATACCAGCGTCGCTAACCTGAGCCATACCCTTGATGTGTACACCGAGGGGATCATGCGCCAGAGTGAAATGTTAATTACTACCGTTTCCGACATAATCGAAATTTATGGTATGACCCCGCAGCAGGCGACCCATATTCAGCGGATGATAAATAATCAGGATAATCTCCTTACCCAGATTAATAATGTGGTTGTTTACGATGCTCAGGGCGATATCTTTACCGCGTTGCACGAAACTTTTACGGGCCCACGCAAAGGATCGGACAGGTCATTTTTTATCTATCACAAGGAAAATAAAAATCAGCAGATTTTTATTGGCGAGCCCGTAGTCAGCAGAACCAATGGTAAATGGGTCATCACCATTAGTCGGCGCCTTGAAACCCACACCGGGGCATTTAACGGTGTTGTGGTGGTGACCCTGGGTATCGAAAATTTTCTCGCGCTCTACGGGCAGATTAATATTGGTCACGCGGGCGTCATTGGCTTAACAACAGAGTCAGGCGTGCTGCTGGTCCGTTATCCTTTTAAAAATACCTATATTGGCACGATTGTTTCCGATTCACCGCTCTTCAGGAAATACCTCAAGGTACAAAATACCGGGATAGCCAGTTCCATTTCGCGGTTTGATAAGATCGAACGCATTTATGCCTATGAGAAAAACAGACGCTACGGGCTGGTCACCACCGTGGCCGTCAGCATTGATGAGGCCCTTGCACCCTGGCGCAAGCAGGCGATTCAGTTGGCGGTACTCATTTTCGTGTTCACGGCGATACTCATCGTCGCGTCATACTTCCTGTATTCCGACTTATCCAGAAAAAACCGAGATAACAAGGCGCTGAAGATTATCGCCTCTGAGGATGCGCTGACCGGGCTTTACAACCGTCGCATTTTTGATGAAAAAATCCTCTCGGAAATCGCGCTTTGTGCCGCGCATGATGCACCGATTTCGATACTGATTGTGGACGTGGACTTCTTCAAAAAATACAACGATAACTACGGCCATCCGGAAGGGGACCGCTGTCTGGCGCTGCTGGGAAACAGTCTCAGGGAGAGTCTTACTCGTGGTAATCAGATCGTGGCGCGCTACGGCGGAGAGGAGTTTGCGCTGATATTACCTGATACGGACATCCAGGAAGCGCTTCGTCTGGCCCAGACGATTATTCGCAATGTGTTCTCGCTGCAAATCGCCCATGCCTTTAGCCCCTTCGGGCGGGTAACGGTCAGCGTCGGAATTTCTACCGCACGTGCCGTCGACATCGCGGGCAGCCAGCAGAATATCATTATCGCAGCTGACCAGGCGCTATATCAGGCAAAACGCGCGGGACGTAACCGGTACGCGTTTGTTGGGGTATGACAGGAAAAAACACATAGAGTGATGCTTGTCACAAATTTCCTTTCTCAGATCCTGTGCTATTCTTTTTTGTGTCGTTGATTTAATGACAAAAACCATACAGAGAGGAAAGTTATGGGAATTTTATCCTGGATTATCTTTGGGCTTATTGCGGGTATTCTGGCGAAGTGGATCATGCCGGGCAAAGATGGCGGTGGGTTTATCGTCACCGTAATACTGGGTATTGTCGGTGCGGTAGTCGGCGGCTGGATCAGTACGCTGTTCGGTTTTGGCAAGGTCGATGGCTTTAACTTCGGCAGTTTCGCCGTCGCGGTGATCGGTGCGCTGGTTGTTCTGTTTATCTACAGAAAGATCAAAAGCTAAGTTCTGAAAACGATGAAAAAGGCTGCCGGATGGCGGCCTTTTTACGTATCGGGTTTACCACCAGCCAAGCTGCGCGCCGGCAAACGCCGCAATGGCAACGATCAGCATAATGACGGTTGTCTTCCGCATTTATGCCCCCGGAGCCGCGTAGCCGCCGACAAAAAACCACGCTAAAAAAACCACCGCCGTTATAAATATAACGACCGGGAAGAGGATCCCTATTCTCATACCATCACCTGTTTCGGTTTCAATAACGCCGTAGAGTGTACGGGGTTAATCCATGGTGAGAAAGCGTGTTTTGCTTTTTCCTTTCTTATCCTGATACATCGCCACATCCGCGGCGCGTAACGCGCTGTCAGGATCGGTTACAGCAGGGTCCACTTCGATAACGCCGAAGCTGGCTCCCGGATAAATAATATGAACGCTGCCCAGCCAGTATTCGCCGGCGATGCAGGCGCTGAGGAGCGTTTTGAGCAACGTAAGCTGCGCGTTATCCCCGTCCTGGTGGGGCTGGCTCAGCGACGCGACCAGAAATTCATCACCCCCCAGACGACCGATAATATCGTCCTGCTGTTTCTCTTCGGTCAAACGCTTGCCCACTTCTATCAGGAACTGGTCGCCAGCCTCGTGGCCGTAACGATCGTTAATCAGCTTGAAATCATCCAGATCGATAAATGCGATGATGGCGTTACGCTTCAGGTGCCGGGCCAGAGAAAAGAGGGTGGTCAGATCTTCAAAAATGGCGCGACGGTTGGGTAAACCGGTAAGGGCATCCGTATAGGAGTGCGCGATGAGGGCCGCATTGGCTTCGCGAAGCTGGGTCACCAGCGACTCTTTCTGAATGGACTGGGCAATCAGCCCGGCGAAGAGCTTCAGAACCTGTTCACCGCGCTCGCTCAGCGGCTTTCTGGCCGTGCTGGTGGCGCAGAGCGTTCCGTAAAGTGAACCATCCGCAAGATGGACTGGAATACTCATGTAGGTGGTAATGCCAAGCGCTTTTGCAGCTTCACACTCGGGCCAGCGTTCGGGCACGTCGTTGCTGAACATCGTGTCACTGTCCAGCGCGCGTTTGCACAGCGTCTCATCCCATGGGACGCTCAACCCCTCCGGGATCGTCATCTGTTTGCTGTTGCGGGCATAGAGGATGTGCTGCAGCCGCGCCTCGATATCCACCTTCGTCAGGTAGGTCGACTCCATGTCGGTGACAATCTCCAGCATCTCCAGCAGCTGGCGAACGAGGCTTTCAAGGGATTGCTCGGTGGCAAGGGTTTCTGAAACGCGAGCGAGGATAAGATCCGACATGACGTAGAATGACTCCCAGGCAGAAGACGTCTGCATCTGCATGTTATGCTGAGTTTTTAGGCTTCTGGCATAGTAAAACATGAATACAGAAAATTTAATATATGCAGGGAGCGGGCAGCAGGATAGAAAAAAAGCCCCGTTGTTGAGACCGGGGCAAAGACATCTTGATTACGGAATGATGTTCTCTGGTCATATCGAGAACATGCCACACTATAGTGCTGAAAAGTGCAGTTAAAATGGAGAAATCATGGAGAACGCGGCGATGACCCGTTACCCTTAGACTGTCATGATGTCACAAGGATCAATGAGATGAGATTTCTGCTTCTGGCGCTGGCGCTTCCCCTGGCCGCCTGCACCGCAAAAACCACGCCACCCGATGCACCGAAACCGCCGCACGTTATCGGTATGGCGAACCCGGCCTCCGTCTACTGCCTGGAGAAAGGCGGGGAACAGATCCCGGTTCAAAGTCCGCAGGGCGTTCGCACCGAGTGCAAATTACCGGGCGGCGAAGTGATCGATGAATGGACGCTCTATCGTCGCGATCATCCACAACCCACCAGGTGACAGACGGATACCGCCTGCGATACACTTCTCTTTAGGATTAATCTTAGCCAGTTTCTGGCGTTCGTTTCCGCGAGAGAAGTATGTTTCAGCTAAAACCGGGCAGCATGGCGATGATCGTGGGTGCCCGCACGGCGTCAGGCCGTCGAAATATTGGTAAATCTGTTGAGCTGTTTGGCCTGTGCCAGCCTGGCCTGCGCTTCGTTAACCCGGTCAACGGCGTGATGACGCAATTACCGACCACCGCAGATCGTGCGCTCTGGCTGGTGACGGGGGATGTCTACGCCTTTGACAATCAGCACGGCTTTGCGTTTGTCCGCGCCGAACATCTGATGCCGCTCACCCCCGATGAAGCGCCGCAAATCCTCGATGAGCTGGCGATCGGCTGATCACAGGTGGCGCAGCCAGTCGGCTAAGACCAGGGCGTGATTTTGCTCCGTGTTTTTGGCAGCAAAGAGCAGGGTGACGGTCTGCCTGTGCGCCAGCGTTGCCAGACGCACGCCCTCGTCAGCATGCTGCGCCAGCTCTTCCCGATAGGCCTGACTGAAGGCGGCGAAATCAATGGTTTCGCTATGAAAGGCCTTGCGTAGTTCAGTTGAGGGCGTGAGCGCTTTACACCATTCGTCATACGCGAGGTCCGTTTTCTTAACACCGCGCGGCCACAGCCTGTCCACCAGTACCCGATAGCCGTCGTCAGGGCCTGCCTGTTCGTACACGCGTTTGCATTGAATCATGATTCCACCCTCCCAATTTAAGGTATTGTGATAATTGCAAAAGATCGGTAGTCTGAGGTTCCTTATGTTATCTGATAATACTCTGGCATAAGGAACCTTTCATGGAACACCTCCCGGTTAAAACGACGCTGCGCATTGCGCTGGTTGGCGATTACAATCCCAGTGTAATTGCGCATCAGGCGATCCCGCTGGCCATCGACGACGCCGCCGCAGTGCTTGACCTCACCGCCGATTACGACTGGCTTGCCACCACGGAGCTGACAAGCCCTGAAGATCTGGTGGGCTACGATGCCATCTGGCTGGTACCCGCCAGCCCCTATAAAAACACCGAGGCCGCTTTTATCGCCGCGCGCTATGCCCGTGAAAACAGCATCCCGTTCCTGGGCACCTGCGGCGGGTTCCAGCATGCGCTGATTGAGTATGCCCGAAACGTGCTGGGCTGGGCTGATGCGGCACACGCTGAGACGGATACCGAAGGCACCATGGTGATTGCGCCGCTGACCTGCTCGCTGGTGGAAAAAACCGATGCGATTGAACTGCGCAAAAATACGCTGATCGCCAAAGCGTACGGCAAGCCGGAAATTGAAGAGGGATATCACTGTAACTATGGCGTGTCGCCGGCGTTTGCGCAGGCGCTGGAAAGCGGTGATATGCATGTTACGGGCTGGGACGACCAGGGAGAAATTCGCGCCGCAGAACTGGTCACGCACCCGTTCTTCGTGATCACCTTATTCCAGCACGAGCGTGGTGCGCTGGAAGGACGTCCGGTCGTGCTGGTGCAGGCGATGCTGCGCGCGGCCCGCGGTTAAAAAAGGCAGACCCGAGGGTCTGCCACACTGTTTAACGGGGCGCGATCTCCCGGTCTCGCCCGGCTAAGATGCCGCAGAGGGCCAT